>CAMCDA010000034.1 GCA_945873195.1 Asaia bogorensis | reverse complement strand
CGGTCGGATTCATACTGGAAACCGAGAAGACCTTGCGCCAGCATCGCGCACCCCGTTGGTGATGGTTTCGGATTTACGAATGCAGAATATCTCTCTGATTCTGCAAGGTAAACGGGGAATTAAGCTTCTTTAGGCGCGGAATTCAGGCCGTGACGCGTACGGTCCCATGGTCAATCCTTCTCCAGCCGGCCACGCTGCCGCCGCCCGAGCGCCAGTTCGGTCACGATCCCATGCAGCGTCCGCAATTCCTGCGCGGTGACCTCTCCGCGTTCGAAGAAATGGCGGATGTTCCGGATCATCCCCGGCCGCTTCGGCGGGTTGCGGAGGAAGCCGCAGGCGTCGAGCTGGTCCACCAGATGGGTCAGGAAATTATCGAGCTGTCCCTTGGTGCCGACCGACGTTTCATTGGTCATCAGGTCACGCGGCGGGGTTGGGTCGTCGGCGGTCCACCACTCATAGGCCATCACCATGACCGCCTGGGCCAGGTTCAGTGACATGAACCCCGGGTTCAGCGGATAGCGCACGAGCGTGTCAGCCTGTGCCATGTCGTCATTGTCGAGACCGGCGCGCTCGGGCCCGAACAGGATGCCGGCGCGCAGCGGACGGGCACAGATTTCGCGCAACTCGGCCGCCGCGCCGCGGGCGGTCAGCACCGGCTTGATGATGTGGCGCGGCCTGGGGCAGGTGGCGAAGACATGGTGTAGGTCGGCGACGGCGCTGGCGACGTCTTCATGGACGGTGGCGAGGTCCAGGATGCGATCGGCGCCGGAGGCCATGCGCCAGGCCTTTTCCTGCGGCCAGCCGTCGCGCGGCGCCACGAGGCGTAGGTGGAACAGCCCGCCATTGGCCATCGCCCGGGCGACCGCGCCGACGTTGTCGGCCAGTTGCGGGCGCACCAGGATGACGACCGGCGAATTGCCGATCGGATGGAGGTCGGCGCCTCCGTCACGGCCGGTCATGGGCACGGATCCTCACCGGACATGGGGTAGGACCGTACGGAAAATCCCGCCTTGCTCCCTCTCCCCTTGGGGGCTTGGGCCGCGAAGCGGACCAAGGTTGGGGTGAGGGGTAGACACCCCCCAAGCCGGTGCCGCGATGACCCCCACCCCGGCCCTCCCCCTCAAGGGGGGAGGCGGAAGCTGCGTTCTGGGGCTGGGCTGCGTGTTCGTCATTCGTTCTATCCTAGCCGACCCATCACGCCCAAGGCAACAGAAACGCAGGCGCGTCTCACTTGCCCATCAGGCCCTTGGCCATGTCCTTCAGCCCCGCCGCATTCCCCGCCTGCTGCTTGGCCATGTCCTTGGCCTGCTCCTTCTGCTGCGGCGTCATCGATTGGTACCAGGCCAACGCATCGGCCGGGGAAACCGAATCCTTGCCGCGCAACGCGCTCGTCGCGAGCATCGTCCGCTGCTGCGGCGTCAGTGCCTGATACAGCATCATCGCCTGGGTCGGGCTCAGCCCACCAGGAAGCGACTGCGCCACGGCGGGTCCACCCAGCAGCAGGGCGCCCAACAGGACAAGCCAGCGCATCCTACGCCCGCCGCCAGATCGTGCCGCCGGATCCATCTTCCAGCACGATCCCCCGGCCTAGCAGCTCCGCCCGGATCGCATCGGCCCGGGCGAAGTCGCGCGCCTTGCGGGCGGCGAGCCGTTCGGCGATCGCCGCCTCGATGTCCGCCGAGTCATCGCCGTCGCCACGGAACCAGGCCTCGGGTGCCAGCGGCAGCACGCCCATCAGGGCACCCGCAGCCTTCAGCCCAGCCGCCGCCGTCGCGTCCCCGGCCAAGGCCGCATCCGCCAGCCCATGCATCAGCGAAATCACCAGCGGTGTGTTCAGATCGTCGCACAGCGCTTCCATGACAGCATCCGGTGGCGCACCGGCCTCGACCCCAGGATGCCGCTCCAACGCGCGGTAGAACCGGTCGAGGTCCCGCCGCGTCTCGGCCAGCGCCGCGTCGGTGAAATCAAGCGCCGAACGGTAATGGGCGCGCAGCAGCAACAGCCGCACGGCCTCTCCCGGCGCTTTCGCCAGCACGTCGCGGACGGTGAAGAAGTTGCCCAGGCTCTTGGACATCTTCTCCCCGTTCACCAGCAGCATGCCGTTATGCATCCAGGCGCGGGCGAAGGAACTGCCGGGGAACGCGCAGACGCTCTGCGCCAGTTCGTTCTCATGGTGGGGAAAGACCAGGTCCGATCCGCCGCCATGGATGTCGAAACTCTCCCCCAGATAGCGCCAGGCCATGGCACTGCACTCGATATGCCAGCCAGGCCGGCCACGGCCCCAGGGAGAGTCCCACCCGGGCATGTCGTCGGTCGAGGGCTTCCACAGCACGAAATCGCCCGCGTCGCGCTTGTACGGCGCCACATCGATACGCGCGCCGGCCAGCAACTCCTCATGGCTGCGGCCCGAGAGCTTTCCGTAGTCCTTGAAGCTGGGCACGGCGAACAGGACATGCCCCTCGGCCGCATAGGCGTGGCCGGTGCCGATCAGCCGTTCGATCATCGCGATCATCTCGGTGACGTGACCCGTCGCGCGCGGCTCCTCATCCGGCGGCAGGGCGCCAAGGGATTCCATGTCGGCGTGGTAATCCGCCGTCGTGCGCGCGGTGATGGCGCCGATCGGCTCCCCGCTTTCCTTGGAGCGCGCGTTGATCTTGTCGTCGATGTCCGTGATGTTCCGGACATAGGTGACGCGCGGATACAGCAGCCGGAGCACACGGGCCAGCACGTCGAATACGACCACCGGACGCGCGTTGCCGAGATGCGCCAGATCGTAGACCGTCGGCCCACAGACATACATCCGCACATGTCGAGGGTCGATCGGACTGAACCGCTCCTTTCGGCGGGTCAGGCTGTTATGGACGGACAGTTCGGGCATGTGGGCGATCCGGTGAAGCGGAGGGGCGTTTTCCAGCAAACCGGCCGACGAATCAATGTTGGATCGCGTGCGCCCGACAACGCCGTCCCTGGTCGGACCGTTCGGGACCGCCCGTTCGGGTCAGACCGTTCGGCGGAACCGACGGGCCATCGCCAGGCCGGCGAGCCCGGCGCCGAACAGGGCGATGGTCGTGGGCTCGGGCACGCCGGTGATTTCCCACACCATCTTGTTGCGCAGCGACAGCGCGAAGGCGTTAAAGTCCACCGCCGGTTCCACGAAGGCGTTCACGCCGCCCTTGACGTTGGTGTTGTACCAGGACTCGAGGCCGGCTTCCCCCAGGATGGCGAGGCCGTTGATCGTGTCGATACCAGCCGCCAGCGCGGCGTCACGCGCGGCGGACGTGCTGGCGCCGCTGTTCTGGGAGCCGTCACCGGCGATATCGATCGTTTGTCGGTCGGAGGTGAAGGTGTTCGAGGCGAACAGCGGCACCGCGAAGTTCAGCGCGCTGCCCGGCGCCGTCAGCCCGCCCGGGAAGGCCCGGGTATTGGCGTTGAGAAGCGCCGCGAAGGCGTTCGCGGTGGCCGCGCTGTTCACCAGCGTCCAGCCGACTCGGGTCGATTGCTGGGTATTTCCGGACCACTCGATATAGGTCACGGCGATGGACCCGGGGCCATTGATGATGGCGTCCTGCACCGCGGCGCTTTGAAACGCCTGCACATAGCCCTGCAATTGCAGATTGTATTCGGTCGCATCGACGCTGAGCGAAACGTCCGCGAGCAAGGCCAGTTCAAGACCCACGGCCGTTTGCGCGTGGGCGTCCCGCGGCATGACCGCCAACGGCAAGGCCGCAAATAGAACCGCGGCGACGGCGGAGAGGGTTGCCTTTTGCACAGATCGTACCTCAGAAAGTCGCGGCCGGGGCATTCTTCGCTTTTCGATGAACATAACCTATCGAGAACATCGTAGGTACAATCAGCATGAAATGCAATCATCAAGTCATGCCAGACCGCCCGAAAGGGAGCGACCGAAATCAGATCGCATTATCGCAAAATTGGACAATCCGGCCCGTTTCACGTCCTACGGCATCGCGTCTTTCAGGATGGTTTCTTCATTTCCATTCATGTCGTATTTTCTCACCGTAACACCCGCCAGTACGCGTTGCACCGCGGCCGGCACGCCCTCTCGTACCAGTGCATCCGTCAACTGCTTGCGCACCGCAAAGAACGACGGCGTCGGCTGCCGCCGCCGTTCCTCCACCTTCACCAGAAACCACCCGCCCGCTCGGCGGATCGGTCGAGCGTTCACGTCGCCAATGGGAAGGGTGAAGGCGACGGCCGCGATTTCGGGATTGAGGTCGGATTGCCGCATGAACCCAAGATCGCCCCCGTTGCGGGCGGTCGTGTCCTTGCTGGAACGCCGAGCGACCGTGGCGAAATCGGCGCCGGCCTTGATCTCGGCGAGCAGGACCAGCGCTTCCGCCTCGGTTGCGGCCATGATGACCCGCACGCGCGCTTCCTCGGGTCCAGGCTTGCCGGCGAAGTCGCGTTCATAGCGTTCCCGCAGCGCCCGGTCGGTGATCCCGGCGCTGATGTCCCGGTGCAGCATCTCATTCCCCAGCGCCTGGTCGGCGGCGGCCTTGACGCGGCGGCGGATGACGGGATCGGCATTGAGGCCAAGCTGCTGGGCACGGATCGCCAAGGCCTCCCGCCGGACAAGCTGGTCGACGACGGAGTGGAAAAGCGCCTCGAACGGCATGGCGGCAATGCTGGACGGCATGGATCGGATGGCATCCTCCACGTCGCCCAGGGTGATGGCCCTGCCATCGACCTCGGCCACCACCGTGTTCGCGGCTTTCGAGGGGCCGTCGGCGGGGGCGTACTGGGGGGTCTTGGTATCGAACATCGGCTTCGTCAGGTCACCGGGCGCGAGCGGGGATGGGCTTGTCCGCGTTCCAGCCTGCGCCTGGGCCTGGGCCGAGAGCGCCATGCCCGCACCGGCCGAGATCACCACCGAGAGCAAAAGTGCTGTAATCGTCATGACATTCCCACGTATATCCGAGCACGAATGGATCATGACCGGCCCTTCCACCCGGTTGCAAGCGGCGCGGCCGCATTGCCTTTCCCGCGCAACGCGTCAAACTGTCGCCATATCGTTTGCCTTGGGAGGAAACCAATGGGCTACAAGATCGCGATCATGGGCACGGGCGCCGTGGGTGCCTATGCCGGCGCGCACATGGCGCGCGCGGGGGAAGACGTTACGTTCATCGACCCCTGGCCCACCAATGTGGAGACGATGAAGGCGCAAGGCCTGAAGGTCTCTCATCTGCGGGATGTGGAGCCTTGGTCCACGCCGGTCCGCGCCCTGCATCTGACCGAGTTGCAGCAGGCCGCGAAGGAAAAGCCCTTCGACATGGCCTTCGTCTGCATGAAGTCCTACGACACCGAATGGGCGACGACGATGATCGCCCAGTATCTGGCGCCGGCCGGGTTTGTCGTGTCGCTGCAGAACTGCATGAACGAAGAAACGATTGCCGGCGTGGTCGGTTGGGGCAAGGTCATCGGCTGCATCGCCAGCTCGATCACCGTTGACCTGGCGGAACCGGGCCACGTGAAGCGCGCCGCCGGCAAAAGCGGTGACAAGCACACCGTGTTCCGCACGGGTGAAGTGCATGGGCGCATCACCGACCGGGTCGAGGAAGTGCGGCGCCTGGTGGCGCTGTCGGACTCTGCCTTGGCCACCACGAACATCTGGGGTGAGCGGTGGTCGAAGTTGGTGACGAACGCGATGGCTAACGGCATGTCGGCCTCCACCGGGCTGATCAGCAAGACGATCCTGTCCGATGATTCCCTGCGCCGCTTTGGTGCCCGCCTGGGCAGTGAGGCGATCCGCGTTGGCCAGGCGCTGGGCTACCAGTTGGAGGAAGTCCACCACATCGACCCCGAGATCATCGCCCGCGCCGGTGAGGGTGACGCGGCGGCGACCAAGGAATACGACGCGCACCGGTTGGCCGAGGTCGCCAAGGCCGGCGGCGGTGAGCACCGCCCGTCTATGGGTCAGGACATGGTGAAGGGCCGCCGCACGGAAATCGAGTTCCTGAACGGCCTGATCGTCCGCAAGGGTGAGGAAATCGGCATTGCCACGCCGGCCAACGCGGCCTTGGTCGATATCGTCAAGCGCGTGGAGAAGGGAGAGCTGAAGGCCGATCCGAAGCACATCCTGGACCTGCGCCTGAACTAGTACCGTCGTTATCCCGGGGCGGCGCCTTCGTCGCCCCGTAACACCATCATCCCCACCTCAACCCCGTCATCCCCACCCCCGCCGCGTCATCCCCGGCCTTGTGCCGGGGACCAACCGCGGCAGGGGCGATGGAATTGGTCCTCGGCACAAGGCCGAGGATGACGGGCTGAGGCAGCACTCGCGGCTAGTCGCACCCCACTGCTTGCCGATGCTCCACTCCCCGAAAACCCGCCACCTCACCCGCCCCGCCGCGGCCGGCAGTAAAGCCAGTGCATCGTCTCCGGCCGGAACTCACACACCGCGATCCACCGATCCAGGCTGTTCACCGACGTCAGGCACTGGATCGCGTTCGGATCCCGCGCGCCTTCATCCACGCGGAACACCTCATGCGATTCCTGGAACCGCTCGATCAGCAGCGGGGTAATCGAGCGATCGACGAAATCATGGCACTCGATCACGATCGTCGAACGAAACAACGCCGGCACCGGAAACGGATCGAGCAACGCCCGCTCCGCGCCCTCGCAGTCGCTGATAACGACCGGCCGGACCGCCGGCGCCAGCAAGGCCTGCATCAGCGCGTGATCGCAGGCGCCATGGACAAACACCCGATCCCGCACTTGATTGAGCGCAGCGGTCTCCTGGCAGATATCTCCCGCCTCCGGCGCGAGGTCGAAGGCATGGCAGCGCAACAACGGCAGCAGGCGGGCGAGGCCGATTGGGTAGAAGCCCTCGGCCGAACCGATATTGATCAGCACATCGGGTTGCAGGGCGATGATCTCATGCACCGCCTGGTGCAGTTCAGCCTCATAGACCCCCAGCAGCTTGGGCAGCATGTCACCCGCGCCCCAGGAGGTGCGGCGGGACAGGATCATGCCAGCAAAGGGCCCGCCTTGGACGACCGGGCCGAACGCAGCCAGGAACTGCCCGAGCAATTCCTGGTAGCGCCGCTGGGCGGCATGGTACGCGACTTCCAGGGCCGAGGGCGTTTGTTGCACAATCATATCCCGCCAATGAAAGCCCCTGGATCACACGGAGCGGCGGATCAGTCCATGATGATCCCGCCATCGACGTTATAGTTCTGCCCTGTGATGTTGCGCGCGCCGGGCGACGCCAGGAAGACCGCCATCGCGCCGATATCCTCGGGATCGTTGGCGCGCCGGATCGGGATGTCGGCGACGCGGCGCTGTTCCATCTCAGCCAGGGTCACGCCGGCCTGTTCGGCCCGCACGCGCAGATTGGCGTTGGACAGTTCCGTCCGCGTGACGCCGGGGCAGATCGCGTTGACGTTGATGTTGTGGTGGCCAAGCTGCTGGGCGGCGGTGCGGGTCATGCTGCTGACGGCGCCCTTGCTCGCGGCATAGGCGGCGTTGGACGTGCCCGCATAGCCCTTGCCCGCGATGGAGGCGATGTTGATGATCCGCCCCTCCCGCCGCGGGATCATTTCGCGCGCGACTCGCTGCGTGCAGAAGAACACGCCCTTGGCGTTGACGCGGTGGATGCGATCCCAGTCGGCCTCGGTGATCTCCATGACATCGGCCCGCCGCGTCACGCCGGCGTTGTGGACCGAGATGTCGATCCGCCCGAAGGCCGCCATGGTTTCGTTCACCATGCGGTCGATCTCCGCCAGGTCGCCGACATCGGCCTGGACCACCAGGGTCCGGCGCTGGAACTGGGCGACGGCGCTCGCGGTTTCCTCGGCCGTCGCGGCGTTGATGTCGGAGACGATGACATGCGCGCCCGCCTCGGCCAGGGCGACGGCGATGGCGCGCCCGATCCCCTGCCCCGCCCCGGTCACCAGGGCCACCTTGTCCGCCAGTATCATTGCTTTTCTCCTCGCTTGGTTGTTTTCCTTCGCGCGCACCGCGCGTGGGGACGTGCGGCATGATCGGTCGGCGGCGGCCCGACGGCAAGGGAAGCGCCCATCGGATCGGGTCGCGGAAAGGGTGGGCAGGATGCCGGCGGGGTTGGAAGGCCGAACGCCAAGCGCGGAATCGGCGGCACGCTGGATGATCGCCCTGGCGTTCACCCTCGCTTTCGCCGCGCTCGCCACCCTGGCCGCCATCGGGGCGCCGTTTCCCAACAACTTTGACGAATTGGCGCATCTGTCGGCGATCGCCCATATCCGGCTTCTGGGCCTGCCCGATCTTGGCGATATGCGGATGCTCGCGCCCGACCTGGTGCCGGGGTTCACCGCGCGGGGGAATTATCTGAATCATCCGCCGGCCTATTATGCCGCCCTGGCGCCCTTGCTGCCGTCGGATGCCTGGCCCTCGATGGCCACCGTGCTGGTGCTCCGCTGCGTGAATGTGGCGCTGTCCACCTTGGCGGTGGGCGCCGCGATGGCGGTGGCCGTGGCGCGCGCCCTGCCCGCCCGGATCATGATCGCGTACGGCTGCATGGTGCTGTTCATTCCGGTGCTGCCCTATCTTGGCGGGGGCATCAGCAACGACAATCTGGGGTTCCTCGGCGGCGCGCTGTGCATCCTAGGCGCGCAGCTTCTGCAGGGTCGAACCGACAGCCGTATCGGATGGGTGCTTCTGGCGGGTGGGAGCGCCCTTGCCGCGCTCGCCAAATTCACCGCCGGGCTTATGACGGGCGTATTCGTCGTTGTCTTCCTGCTGGCCCGATGGCGCCACAAGTCAGCGTACCACCGGGCCTGGCGCGCCGACCTGCCATGGGTGGCGGGGCTGGGCGTGATCCAGGCGCTCGCCTGCCTGCCCTATGCCGGATACCTGCTCCGCCACGGCTCCCCTGCCCCGCGCTCGCCCGCGTTCACCGAGGAATATGCCAGGATTGCCGGTTTTGGCACCCAACTGCGCGGCTGGGTGCCCGGCGCCGACCTGTCATTGCCCGAGTATGCCGGCGCGTTCCTGCACTGGCTGGTGGCGAACTGGAACCCGGTCATGTCGATGACCGGATGGGCCCAGGCCGTGGTGCTGTCCGGCCCCGTGCTGGTCCTGGCGCTGGCCGCGGCCGGGATCGCCGCCAGCCTCTCGCCGCGAGCCCAACCCGACCCGGTCGTCGCGGCCGGGGGGATCGCGCTGGCGGTGATCCTGCCGCTGCACCTGCTGTTCTCGTACCGGCTGTACCAGGAGACCGGGTCGCCGCCGATGGATGCCGTGCCGCGCTATTACTTCCCGCTCGCCCTGACGATCATTCCGATGGCTGCCGCCCTGGCATTGCGCCGCCTGCCCGCGGGGCTGTCGCTGATCGTTCCGGCGGTCCTGGCACTCGCGTTGCCGGTCATCGCGCATTGCGCGGCCGGGGGTTGCCCCTGATCAGAACAACTCCGGGATATCCGCCACCGCGCCATCCCGGACATAGACGAAGAAATCGGCAAAGGATGTCTCCGCCTGGCGCGCGGGGTCATAGGCGAAGCGGTTCGGCACATGCGCCGCCAGATGCCAGCCGGGGCAATGCCGAGCCACATGGTCGCTGAAGCGGCGATGGCGGACATGCGGGGTTGGCCAGACGAGGTCCACGTTGCTCGCGTAGATCAGCACGAAGCGGCGCGCGTGGGTGAACAGCGCGTCCATGTAGCGGGCGAAGACATCGTCCTCGATCAGATGGAAAATCACATCCACCGACAGCGCGAGGTCGGCCGGCGGCGCGTCCGCGATCGAGTTGAACGGCAGGAAGCGATGGCCGGGAAAGCGCTGGGCCATGTGCGCCAGGACCGTCGGTGACACGTCCACGCCGGTATAGGCGCCGACCGAGAGCATCGACAGCAGATTGCCATCGCCGCAACCCAGATTGATCACCTCCTCCACGCGGTTCGCCGCCATGAACGCGTTGATGAAGCCCGCCTTGAAGTGGACCAGCCGGCCCTGGGACCCCGCGCCGGAGTGACCGCCCCTGCGGTAGCGCAGATCCCAATAAGCGGCGGAAGAGAAATGATTCATCGGCTTGCACACCATTGACTCCTGGCATGGCGCAGCGCCTGCCCGAGGTTCCGCCCGAAGCGGGGCGCGTCACACAGCGGGCTGGCCTTCACCCGCGCCCGCAGCCCCGCCCGCAATGCCGCCAGCGCCGCGATGTCGCCGGCCCGCGCCACCGCCAGATCCACATAGCCAGCCGGATCATCCGCGGCCCAGCCCGCCAGCCCGACATTGCCCATGTGGCTGTGCGAATGGCGGGAGGCGAAGATCTCCCCCGGCAGCATGATGGTGGGCACGCCCATCCACAGCGCCTCGATCGTCGTCAACCCGCCGGAATAGGGGAACGGGTCAAGCGCGATGTCGACGTCGTTGTATTCCCCCATGAACGCCCGGTGACCGGACGAACCCCGGGTCTCCACCCGATCCGCGACCGGACCGAAAGCCGCGCGGATGCGGGCGGCGGTCGGTGGATCGGAGAACTGGTGTGTCTTCAGGATCAGGCGCGCGGTCGGCAGCCGGGTCAGGATGGCGCGCCAGGCGTCGATCGCGGCCGGCGTGATCTTGGCCAGGTTGTTGAAGCAACCGAACGTCACGAACCCCTTCGCGAGCGCCGGCGGCGGCGCCACATCCGGCGCATAGGGCGGCGGGCTGTAGCAGACATAGCCATCCGGCAGGCGCAGCAGCCGCTCGGAATAAAGCGGCTCGAACCCATCCGGGGTTTCCCAGCGGTCGGTCAGCAGCCAGTCCATCTCGGCCAGGCCCGTGGAGTGGTTCTGCATCCCCACCCATTTCACCTGCACCGGCGCCAGCCGATGGGCGCAGGCATTCATCCGCGCCGCGTCGCCATAGCCGCCCAGGTCGATCAGCACGTCGATCCCCTTGGCGCGGGCGAGCCTCGCCAAGGCCTCATCCGTCAGCCCGTCGATATCGATCCATTCGCGGGCCGCGGCGCGGAAGCGGCGCGCGATGCCATCCCGCGGGGCGGCGTTCTGCGCGAGGCAGACCAGGCTGAACCGGTCGGGGTCGAGCGTTTCAAAGCCCGCGATCGTCATCCAGCCGACCGGATGGGTTTTCAGCGTGCCCGACAGCAGCCCCACGGTCAGCGGCCGATCGGGATCGCGGCTGTTGGCGAAGGGTGGCATCGGAATCCGCGGCAGCCTGTCGCCGCAATCGCGCAAGGCGGCCAACAGTTCGGCGCCGGTCACGCGTTCCTGATAGGGCAACGTGTTGCACAAGGCGCGCCGTGGCAGCACCGCGTCGGGCCGTAGCGCGATGGCCCGCCTCGCAAAGGCGACCGCATCCGCCTGGAAGCCCAGGCAGGCGGTGGCGTTGGCGAGGTTGCACAGCGACGGGACCTGCTCCCCGAACTGCACCACGTGTGCCAGCAGCAGCGCATGGGCCTCGGCGTGGCGATGCATCCGCATCAGCACGGCGGCGCGGTCGTTGCGAACCTGGGGGTTGTCGGGATCGAGTTCCCCGGCGCGCCGCAGCGCCGCCTCGGCCTCCCGCAGCCGGGTGGAGCGGGCCAGGAGGCCGCCCAGCAGCAGCGCGGGCACGCGGGCATCGGGCGCGAGGGCGGCGGCGATGGTCAGCGCGTCGATCGCTTCTTCCCGCCGGCCCATCCGTTCCAGCGCGACGCCCAGCGCCGAGCGGGGCACCGGGTTGGCGGGGTCGTCATCGCAGGCCCGCGCGAGGCGGGCTTCCTCCGCCTCGACCAGACCGGCGGCGCAGGCGGCGTCCACGCCATGCAGCGCGTAATCCAGCATGGCGGGGGCGATGCGCTGGGCCTCCACGAAGGCGGTGAGGGCCAGGGACGGATCGCCGGTGCGCAGCAGGGCCAGGCCGAGGGCGTCCCAGGCTTCCGGATTGTCCGGGTGGCGGCCTAGGCAGAGCAGCAGCAACGCCCGGGCCTCGGCCGCCGCGCCGCGGGCGATCAGCAGGCCGGCGAGCGCGACCAGCGCCTCCGTCCGGCGGGGATTGCGTTCCAGGACGTGGCGATAGGCGGCTTCCGCGGCCTCGGATTCCCCGGCGGCGCGGTGGCTTTCGGCCAGGCGCAGCAGCGGTTCATCCCAGTCCGGCAGGCGTTCGGCCAGGCTGTGCATCAGGGCGCGCCCGCGGGCGTGGTCCTCGGTCAGGGCCAAATTGAGCACGGTGACCGGGGAGGTGTCGCCCAGGGCGACGGCGGCGCGCAGCGCGGAGCGGGCCTCGGGCATGCGGTCGGCGGCGAGCAGGGCCATGCCGCGTGTGGCGAGGACCGTCGCGGTGTCCTCGGACGTGGAGAGCAGGGCCAGCGCGGCGCCGGGGTCACCGTCGCGGAGGCATGTGAGGGCGGCTTCAACCGTCATGGCGGGCACGTTCCAGCACCATCAGCACGCCCTCGACCGGCGTGCCGGCTTCGTGGCGGACGATTTCGGGGGCGAGGTGGCGGATGACGAAGCCGGCGTCCAGCGCGACCCGACGGGCGTAGTCGACGGCATGGGCATAGCGGCCCTGGCGGAGCAGCGCCCAGTCGCCGTTTCCGGGGACAACGCCGTCGAGGTCGGGCAACAGGGTTTCCAGCGAGAAGACGAACCAGCCGCCGGGTTCGAGCCGCCCATGCACGGCCGGCAGCACGTCGTCGAGCGCACCGAAGTAGCAGAGGACGTCGGCGGCGATGATCAGCGGCCAATGGGATTGGTCCGGTTCAGCCGAGATCAACGCCGCCATCAGGTCGGCCTCGATCAGCGTCGCGTAGACCTGCTTCACCCGCGCCTGGTCCAGCATGCGGGCGGAGACATCGACACCGGTGATCGGCCCCAGGGCCAGGTCGTTGATCGCCAGCCCCACCAGCCCCGTGCCGCAGCCCAGGTCGAGCACCGGCCCGATTGCCTGCCCCGCCGCCAGCCTCGGATGGGCCTGGACCACGCCGCGGATCACGCCCGGGATACGATAGCCCAGGGAGATCAGATGCCCCTCGAAGCGGTCGGCGTAGCCGTCGAACACGGTCTTCAGATAGGCCTCGGGTGCGCGCCGTCCCTGCGGCATGGCGCCCGTGGTGGACACGAGATGGCGGACATAGGGATCGTCGGGGCCGAGCTTGAGGGCTTCCTGGTAGGCGTGGGCGGCCTCGTCATGGCGGCCGAGGCTGGACAGCGCGTGGCCGAACAGCCCGAACAGGCAGGCATCCGCGATTCCGGCGGCGCGGGCCTGTTCCGCCAGCCGGACGGCGCCCGCGAAGTCCCGCCGGCGGATGCACAGCATGACCGCGGCATCGCGGAGCGAGACGGCGGTTGGCGCAAGCGCGATCCCCATCTCCAGCGTCATCAGCGCCGCCTCCAGATCGCCCGCGGCGGCCTGCGCGTTGGCCAGCGCCTCCCGGAACGCCGGGTCGGCGGGCTGGCTCCGCACGGCCTCCCGCAGGCATGACAGCGCTTCCTCCGGCCGGCCGAGTTCAAGCATCAGCGTGCCCAGAAGGGCCTTGGCGACGGGGTCGGCGCGATCGAGGATCACGGCCTCGGCAGCGTCGCGGGTGGCGCCCTCGAGGTCGCCGATCCGGTGGCGCAGCTCCGAGCGACATTTCCGTAGCCCCGGATGCTGCGGGCTTTGGGTGATGGCGACGTCGAGGTCCTCGCGCGCTTCCTCCACCGTGCCCTCCCGCAGGGCCAGCATCGCGGCCAGATGCGACAGGCCGGCCGAGGGGCCGTTGATCTGGCGGGCGGCGGCGAGCAGGGGACGGGCGGCGTTGGTCTGGCCGCTCTGGATCAGGACCGAGACGCGGCGGATCAGGTCATGCGCATTGGCGGTCGCGAGTACTGGTTCCATGGTGATGCTCCTTTTTGAGCGATGGTCATCAGATCACCAGCCCGGCGGACCGGACGGAGAGGGATGTCAGGTCCGACGTTCTGTCGGTTTGGGCGGCCTCGGCGGCGGCCAGCAGGTAGCGCTGGGCGAAGGCCTCGACGAATTTCGGGTCCTGCAGCTTTTCGATCTTCAACCGCGTCGTGATCGCGTTTTCCTGCGCGGTCAGCGGTTGGAAGGCGATCTGCCTGGGGATGCCCAGCGCCACCGTCACGACGCTGCGCAGCACCGGATCGCCCAGGATCTGCAGCGCCGAGGTCACCGATCCGGCCTGGGCGCGGAAGGTCAGGGCGTTCGACAGTCCGGGGGTTTTTTCATCCAGCGACCTGCGCCATTTCACCTCGGCATAGGCGTCCGCCAGCTTGTCGATGACCCGCGGGTCCTTGATGACGGACAGCCCCTTGTGGGCGAAGTCATAGGTCTCGACGGCGGGTTTCCAGCGGGAATCGCTCAGCTTGAAGACCAGGGCGGCCGGATCGGTCAGATCCGATTGCAGCGCCTTGCGCGCCAGGGCGGCGCGCGATGTCTGATCGCCGAGGCCATTGGCGGTCAGCAGCACCTCCATCACGCGGGGATCGCGCAGCAGGGCATCGACGCTGCCGGCTTTGGCCACGCCGGCGCGAAACCCGTCGATCGCGCGCTTGATGTCGGGCTTGTCCGCCGTCAGGCCGATATCGCGGGTCTTGTTCTGCTCCGCCGCCCGCATCGCGACGAAGGGGGACACGGTCGCCGCCCGTTTCGCGCCCTGGCCGTACAGCGTGGACAGCAAGGAGGCCGAACCGGAATCGCCGCCGCCGTACAACGATAGCAGGAGCAGGCTGCCGGACATGGCTCAGGGCTGCCCGGACAGGCCGGCGGCGAGTTGTTCGTTGATGTCGATCAGATAGTCGAAATCCGGCTGCTCGCGGTCCATCTCCCGCTCCACCGCCATCCCGACCGAGATGATGGAGGCGCGGAGCGCCATCGGCAGCGCGTTGGCCGGATCGCGCATCAGGTCGCCGACCACCATCCAAAGGCGGCGGTTATCCGCGAGCGCGCGGACGCGCTGCACCGGCCCCGCGCCGCGCGCGGCTTTCAAGGCCCCGATCGCCCTGCGGAAGATGTCGGCTTCCTGTTCGCGCGCGGAACGATGAACGGATGCCGCCTCATAGGCGCGGGCCGCCTGGGTGGATGTTTGCATGGTTTTGCTTGGCCTCTGTTTTGTGTGACCGGACCATGGCTGCTGCCTGGGCGCGGTTGGTGTCGTGCACACGGCCGAGTACCGCGTCCTCATGCAGGATGATGCGACGCGTGAGCTTGAGTGCCTGGTAGCAATCGTCCGCCTCGGCGGCGGCCAGCGCGCGATCGAGAATCTCCCGCGCCAGGATGGATGTGGTTGCGTCCTTGAAGGCGATGATCAGCCCGCGGGCGGATGCAAGGCCATCGGGCCGTTCTTCTTCCGAACCGATATAGGCGGACTGCAACGCGAAATAGATGCGGCGGGCGGGGCTGTCGGCCTGATCGACCGGCATGATCTGCTTGCCGAACAGGAAACGCGCCCTGCCCGTCAGCTCGATCCTCGATTTGGTACGAAAGCGGATCGGCGCACCGTTGAGGATCATCACCTCGCCCTGGCGCAGCTCCAAGACCAGATTCGACATGGTCTTCTCCCTGCTGGAATGCGTCACCCGGCGCCGGCCGAAGCCGACGCCGGGGGGCGGGTTACTTGAAGAGGCTGAGCAGGGTCTGCGGGGCCTGGTTGGCCAGCGAGAGGGCCTGGGTGCCAAGCTGCTGACGGATCTGCAAGGCCTGCAACTGCGCGGATTCGCGGGCGAGATCGGCGTCCACGAGCGCGCCAAGACCGGCGTTCAGCGCGTCGATCTTGTCCTTGTTGTAGGAGATCTGGTTGGCGACATAGTTGATCGACGACCCGATCGTGTTCAGCGCGCGTCCGACCGCGTTCATCTGGTTGATGAACGTGCCGCTCGCGGTAATCAGCGCCGCGATCGTATCGGCCGAGTCCATCTGCGTGGTCGTGAAGGCGATCGAGCCATACAGCGCCGACCCGCCGAACGTGGCGATGCCGTAGGACGAACCGGATTCGTTGCGGGCGACAGCGACGCGGGAGAAGGTGCCGTTGCTGCCGGTCAGGTCTCCGATCAGTGTCTTGCCGTTATAGCTCGCGTCCTGGATGAAGGTTTCCACGTTGGCCAGCAACGAAGTGAACTGGCTTTGGTAGTTCGTGCGGTCGTTGCCCTGAACGTTGGCGTCCGACAGCTTCACCAGCACGTCACGCATGCTGTTCATGGTGTTGGAGACGTTGTTCAAGCCCGACTGCGTGGTCGACAGCAGGCCCTGCACATTCCCCAACTGCTGGTTGGCGCTGGTCAACGCGCCGACGGTGGAGCGGACGGTCTGTGCCACCGCATAGGCCGCGCCGTCGTCGGTCGAATCCGCCACACGGAAACCGGTCGAAACCCGTTTCTGCGCGACGGCCAACGCGTCGTTCGTCTTGTTGAGGGACTGGAGCGCGATCATCGCGCCCATGTTGGTATTCACTGAATTCAGGGACATGGTATCTTACCTTTGCTACCCATGGTTGCACATGCCCCCACTTTTTTGCGGGCTCGATGGGTATCGTGACGGAAAGGGGTTAACGGGGGATTAACAGGACGACCCAAAATCAGGTCGAACCGAGGAATTTCACCAACGAAAGGTTGTTGGACCCGGAGATCAGCCGGTACGAAACCTGGAGTTGTGCCTCCACCTGCTGCAACCGCGACAAGGTGCGCGCCATGTCGACATCCTCCACCCGGCTCACCTGGTCGGTCAGCGCGACCTCGGTTTCGCCCAATTGCAGGCGGGTGGTGGCCAGGGATGCCTCGGCGTCGCCGAGCACGCCGACATCGGCCGCCATCGCGTCGATCGCGCCGGTCAGGCTGGACCGGGTATCGGCGATCAGGTCGTTGAAGCCGGGGTCGTTCACCTGCGTGCTGGACAATGACCCGATCGTGGCCAACGACCGCATCAGGTCGCGCATGTGCGATCCCGTCGTCGAATCGCTCAAGGACTGCACCGCGCCATTGGCTGACGCGAGCAGCCCGGTCCTCACCCGCTGATTGGGTCCGACCTCCACGCTGGGCAGGCTCATGGCCGCGGCCGGCTGGGACAGGCGAGCGGAAAAGGGCGACGTGCCATCAGCGTTCGAGGCTGCGAGGGCCAGGGTCTCGGCCGCGGTCGCGGCGGCGCCGTTGGCCGCCAGGCCCGCGACGGCGGCGCTGATCTGGGTGAAGAAGCCCGAGGACGTGATCGCGTCCGCGTTGGGAACCGGCGGATTGGCGCTGTCCTCTCCGGCGAAGACATAGACGCCGGCGGCCTGGCTGTTCAGCAGGTCGCCCATCCGCGCCAGCGCCGATCGCGCTTCCGATGCGACGGTGTCCACCGTCTGCGGGTTCAGGCCGTTCAGGTTGTTCAGGCGGGCGCGCAGGTCGGCGGCGATGGCCTCGATCCCGCCCAGCGCCGTTCGCGCCACGCTCATGCGCGTTGTCGCCGCGTCGATGTTGCGCTGCCAGCCGGTCAGCGATTGCAGCCTGGGGCGCAGGTCGAGGGAGGTGACCGCGCCGCCGCCGAGGCCGGCGAAATCCTCCGCCACCCGGCCGCTGCCGGCCTGCGCGTTCAGCCGATCCAGCCGCTGGCGGACATCGGCGCCGCGGGCGATCAGCACGCCCAGCAGGCCGGCCTGGTTGGAATTGGCGGGTCCGTCGATCACGGCCATGGGAAGGCTCCTCAGCGCACCGCGCTCATGAGTTCATCCAGCAGCGCCTGGATGACCGTCAGCACCCGGGCCGTGGCGCCATAGGCGGTCTGGAGCGTCAGCATCGTCGCCATCTCGGTATCCAGATTGACCCCGCTGACGGCGGTGTGGCGTTCGGCCAGGCGGTCGCGCAGGGCCTGTTCGGTGCCGAAGCGGTCATCGGCGGCGGTCGATGCCTCGGCCTGGGCGGCGACGACGGCGCTGGCGAAATCGGCCAGGGTCGGCGGCGCGGGAAACGGGGCGGTCAGGTTACCGGCGGGTCCCAGGCCGGAGACGGCGGCGGCGGGATGATCGACGCCGGCCTGGGCCTGGAGGCCGAAGGTCTGGTCCAGCACGCGGCGGATCAGGGTGGTGAAGCCGGCGGGGCCACCGGCGGGGTTGGGCGTGAAGGCGCTGGCGCCCGCCGGGTCGTCGGCGATGGTGTCGGTGCCATCGCGCAGCAGGGAGGGCTGGGCGGCGACGGCGGTGCTGACCTGGATGACGGCGGAGAACCCGACATAGGTGGATTGCGCCGGGGTGCCGCCCGTGGCCGGCACCGCGCCGGCGGGATCGGTGAACAGGCTCAGCCCCTGGGCCTGAAACCGGGCGGCCAGGGATTGCGCGAACTCGTCGAGTTCGGCCTGGAAGGTGGGCAGCGTCTGGTCGCGCAGCACCAAGTCCGCGCCGATGCGGCCGCCGGTCATCTGCGCGGTGACGTTCTGGCCCCGCAGCATGATGCCGGGCACGCCGCCATCGGGGTAATGGGCGCCGGTTTGCAGATTGGCCTGGGCCAGCGTCAGCCCGCCCGCGGCGTCCCGCGTGGGCAAGGCGAGGCCGCCGCCGGTCACGACCAGCATGTCGCCGTTCTCGCGCACCAGCGCCTTGACCGAGACCAGGCCGGCGACCGTATGGAGCGCGGCGTCGCGCTGGTTCTCCAGGTCGCCGGTCGCCAGGCCGCCGGCCTTCAGCGCGACGATGCGGCTGTTCAGCGCGCCGATGGCGTCAAGGCCGCGCGTCAGTTCCCCCAGCGCCGCCACGGCGTCGTCATGCGCGGCCTGGCGCTGGTCGGTATAGGCGGCGCTGAGCGTGTTGATCTGACGCGCCAGCGCGCCGGCCGCGCCCACGACCTGGCTCTGCTGGGCCTGGCTGGCCGGATCGCCGAACAGGGCCGAGAACCCGTCACGCAGCGCGCCGAGGCGGCTTGCCAGGTCTTCCCCATTGCCGGGCGTGCCGTGGACGGCGTCGATCGCCTTCAGCGCGGCGGTGGTGACGTTCAGGGCGGCGACGGTGCCATCCTGGGCGAACAGCGCCGCCTGCAGGGCGGTGTCCAGCTTGCGGACGGAGGGGACGGAGACGACGCCCAGCCCCTGCCCGTCGGCGGTGAGATTGTGCTGGGTGCCGACCTGGCGCGCATAGTCGGGTGTGTCGGCATTGACGACGTTCTGGGACACGAGGCCCAGCTGGCGGTCGATATTGCCGAGACCGCCCATGGCGATCCGCATGGCGCCGTCGAGGTTCATGGACTTAGTTCCTCAACACCAACGGGGGGTGGCGTGGGCGCCCGCGCGCCAAATGGATCGGTCATCATGGCCTATCGCCTCAGGGGCCGAGCGCTACTGCTTCATATCGCCTAGCGCTTCATATCAATCGTCTGCTGCAACATGTCGTCCGCGGTCGTGACCACGCGGGTGTTCGCCGAATAGGCGCGCTGGGCGACGATCAGCTTGGAGAACTCGGACGCAATATCGACGTTGGAACCTTCGAGCGAACTGGTCACCAGGGTCCCGGCGCCGTTGGTGCCGGCCTGAGTGGCCAGCGGGGTGCCGGATTCCAGCGTGCCGGTGAAGGCCTGCCCGTTCTGGCGCTGCAAGGCGTCGGGGTTGTTGAAGGTGACCAGCGGCACCTGTGCGATGGTGCGGATCTGGCCATTGTCGTAGTTGACGATGACATTGCCGTTCGGCTGCATCGTAACGCCCGAGAAACTGCCCGGCGGCACGCCGTTCTGCGTCAGCCCGCGCAGGTTGTAGGCCGATCCGGCGAACTGCGTCACACCGCCGGTCTGGCCGAAATTGCCGAGGTTCAGGTCGATCGTCTGCGACACCGTGCCGAACACGGCGGTGAAGGACAGTACGGCGGCGGTGTTCTCGGCATAGGCGGAGGTCGTGATCGTGCCGGTCGCATCGCCGAGCAGGCCGATCGTACCCTCGGACACCGTGTTGCCGCTGACGGCGCCGAAGGTGACGGTCGCCGACCCAAGATCGGTGGTCGTGGCATCGGCGGCCGAAATCGACACGGTCCAGGTATCGCCGACGGTCTTGACCCAGGACAGGCCCACGGAATGCACGGTGCCGAGGGAATCATAGACATCGATGGAGGAGGTCAGCGGCGAACCGACCGTCGCCGTATCGGTGGCTGGCGTCGCGGGCAAATTGGCCGAGAGCACGACCTCGGACGTGTAGACCGGGTTGAAGACGGTCTGGGAGACCTGGATCGGTTGCAGGCTGTTCTGGTTCGGCTCACCGGTGGTGGCGTCGATCGGCCAGCCGTTCAGAAACAGCCCGGCGCTGTTGATCATGTAGCCCGTCTTGTTGAGCTGGAAGTCGCCGGCGCGGGAGTAATAGAGCTGCGGGTTGAAGGTCGGCGTTCCGGCGACCGTCCCGATCTGCTGCGACACCGAGAAAAACCCCTGCCCCGCGATCGCCATGCCCAACGGGTTCTCGGTCTGCGTAATGGTGCCCTGGACGCTGTTGACATAGTCCGGGCGCGCGACGACGGCGCCGGGTTCGTTCGTTGTCAGGCTTGATGTGGTCAGCAGGGAAATGAAGCTGGTGTCGACGCGCTTGAAGCCCGAGGTCTGACTGTTGGCGACGTTGTCGCTGATATTGCCGAAGGCATGCGATTGCGCGCTGAGGCCGCTGATCGCGCTGTTCATTGCACCCAACAAGGACATCGTCGAATTCCCTTCACCACTCGGCGCCATCCGCGCCCTGCCTGGTCAACGCAGGAAGCGTGCCAGCCGGTGGGGCTGATTTGGGAGGCAAAACCAAGGGGATGCGTGGCGCCTGAAACGACCAGCCGGCAGGTTTGCCCCGGCAGGAAATGCCGGGGATGGGGGCGAGCGGGTCACCGACGGGCGGTGCGACGGGACGCCGGCTCGGCGCGGAGCGGCCGGTGCCCTTGGATCGGCGGGGTTTGGCCTCGCGTGGCGAGGGGTGCCGCCGTGTCAGCCGGTTCCGTGACTTGGCCCGCTGCTTGCAAAACAGCCATCCGACCAGGATGCCCTCGGGCCATCCGCCGCCGCTTGCCAGGAGTTCGCGCGATGCCGGATCTGTCGCTCACCATCGCGCCCTCGGGCGGGGCGCCGCCGCCGCCTGGTCCTCGGTTGACCGGCGTGGGCGGCTTCGCGGAACGGCTCGCGCGGGCCGAGGCTTCGCCGGGAACACCCGACGGCTTGTCGGGCGACGGCGAGGCGAACGGCGCGATGGCACTGGATGGTGCGGCCGCGGCGCCGCCGGGTATGCCCCAGCCTGGTATGACCCCACCTGGTATGATCCCACCTGGGTTGGGGCCTTTGCGGATCGGCGCAACCGGCATTGCCGGCGCGGAGATGATCGCGCTGCCGCCGGCCGCCGAACCATCGACGATGATCCCGGCGGAGGCGACCGGGGCGCCGGCCAAACCGCCAATGACCCTTTGGCCGCCGGGCTCCGTTCCTGGGGAGGGCGCCCTGGCGGATGCCTCCGACGCGGGGGATGAGGCCCCTCCGCCGGACCAGGTCGCCGAACCCGGGGCGGCGGACGCGGTTGTAGGCGACGGGGCCTCAATCCTGGCGCATCCGCCCTTCAGCCCCTCCGTAGCCTCCTTCCCGAAGGGGCCGTTCGGCGGCCCAATCGAGGCCTCGACCCAGGGCGCAACCGATGGGGCAGCGATTGGGGCCACGGGGAGGCCAGGCATGGGGGCAGCCGGGTCGACTGAATTGAGTTCGGCATCGGGCACCGGGCCATTCCCGGGTGCCCCCGGCGCACCAGCTTCCCTGACAACCGGGGCCGCATCGGACGCGGGCGGCGGTTTGGCGGGTGACGCTGGATCGACAACGCGCTCGGACACGGGCCCCTGGCCGCTTGAGGCCCGCGGGGCCGGTTCTCCGGTTCCAGAGACGGACAGGAAGCTGGCCTGGCCCGCCCCGTCCGAGGGTTCGGCGCCGGTCTCACCTCGGGCCGCCGGTTCGGCTCAGCCCGAGCCGGCCATGATCCGTCCGGAGATGGCTGGCGCCTCCGGATCCGGCATGGCGGACGGAGTGACCCTGGGCACCGCGCCGATGGACGCCCAGGGTCCGGCCACCACCGCCGCGAACGCCAACCGGCAAGCGACACTGGATGACCGACGCGCGGGACCCGGTTCCGCGACCGGCGACCCGCCCGGTCCATCCGCGGCCGAACCATCCGACGGGCAATTCCGGGTGCAATCCCAGGGGCGCTCCCAGGAGCATTCCCCGGGGCATTCCCTGGGGCAATCCCTGGGGCAATCCGGGATGCAATTCGGGGGACAAGGCATCGGGGAACATGAAGCCGCCCCGGACGCGCCACCGCTCGCGGAGGCCCCATCGACCGGCGAGGCCCTGCCCTTCCCGCAATCCCCCGCCACGACCGCGACATCCGCGCCCGCGTCCCCCGCACCCTCAACCGCCCCCCATGCACCGCCGCCGGTCGCCGAACAGCTCACCCCGGCCATCGCCCGCATGGAAACCGGCCCAGATGGCGTGCGGCGTCTGACGATCCGGCTGGAACCGGTGGAACTCGGGCAGCTCGAAATCCGGATCGAGCGCACCGGCGACCAGGCCGCCCGGGTCCACCTGATGGTCGAACGGCCGGAGACGCTGGCGTTGCTGCGGCGCGACCAGCCGGCGCTGGAACGCGCCCTCGACCAAGCGGGCCTTGCGGCCGAGGGGCGTGAGATCATCCTCCAACTCGCCCCGCCCGAGGTCCGGCCGGTAAACGCCGCCGCCACCGCCGACCCGCGCACCGCCAACGGGGACCCCAACGGAAACCCCACCGGCACGTTCACCACCGGGGAGTCCCCAGGGGACACCCGAGGGGACACCCGGGGCGGCGACGCCGACCGCCAGGCCGGCCAGCGACGCCGTGGGCGCGACCCGCTCCCGTCCGGGGGCATTGCCGAACCCACCGACCCACGACAGCCGCCCTGGCGGCGCGTCGGCCTCGACATCACCGCCTGACAGGAGCCGCGTCATGAGCATCGCCCCCATCACCCAGTCCGGCACCCAGTCCGGCACCCAGTCCGGCACCCAGTCCGGCGCCGCCACGGGCCAGGTCAGCACGCCCGCCATCGGTCAGACCGCGCTGACGTCGCTGTCGTCCAACTTCTCCAACTTCCTGCGCATGCTGATGACCCAGTTGCAGAACCAGGACCCCACCAGCCCGATGGACGCGAATGAGTTCACCCGGGAACTGGTGCAGTTCTCCAGCGTCGAGCAGCAGATCGCCACCAACACCAGCATGACCCGGCTGATCGAGCTGACCCAGGCCGGGGAGGTCATGCAGTCCTCCGCCATGATCGGCCGCCAGATCGCGGTGGAAAGCGAACAGATGCCGCTGCAGGGCGGCAAGGGCACGGTGCGCTTCACCGCCGCCGCCGATCAGCCGGTGCGGGTGGCCGTGCTGACCGAGGCCGGCGCGACGATCACGGAAGCGACCTTCACAGCCAAGCGCGGGTCGAACGACTGGACCTGGGATGGCAAGGATGTCAGCGGCAAGACGCTACCGGACGGCGCCTATCGCGTCACCGTCCATTCCATGGGGGTGAATGGCCAGCCGAGTGCCACGCCGTTCCAGGTGGTCGGCGTCGCCTCGGCCGTCACGACCGATACCGGGGGCGTGAAGCTGCAACTCGGGGGGGTGACGGTGCCGTTCAGCGCGGTGCGTTCGGTCACGAACTGACCGGGCCGGCGCGGTCAGGGGGGAAGCGGACCACGGGGGCATGGATTTGTTCCCCCGCCCCGTGGCAAGACAGAGCCACGGAGGACAAATCCTGATGATCCCCACTTTACGGCGCCGCCGCCTGCTGGGCGCCGCGACCACGCTTGGCGCCACCTTGACCGCCCCTTGGCTCATCCGCCCCAGCCGAGCGGCGGAGTTTTCCTGGCGGATTGGGCATACGGCGCCGGCGTCGTTTCCGCTGCACCAGCGCCTGGTCGAGGCCGCGGCCGAGGTGGACGAGAAAAGCGGCGGCCGCATGAGCATCACCGTCCATGCCGACGGGCAGCTTGGCAGCGCGATCGGGCTGCTGACGCAGTTGCGGAATGGCGGGCTCGAAATGGGGCCGGTGGCGGGGCAGATGCTGCACACCGCCCAGGCCGTGGCCGCCCTACCGATGACCGGCTTTGCCTGGAGCGGGTTCGATCCGCTGTGGCGCGCGCTGGACGGCGACCTCGGCCGCGTCATCCGCGACCTGTTGCAGGAACGCGCGGGGCTGGTGACGCTGAACACGGTGTGGGATTTCGGTTTCCGGATCGTGACGACGGGCGACAAGCCGATCAAGACGGCGGCCGATCTGGTGGGGCTGCGGCTGCGCACGCCGGTCGAGCCGGAATTCGTGACGCTGTTCCAGGCCCTGAAGGCAAGCCCGATCGCCATGCCTTTGTCTGAAACATTCCGCGCCTTGGGGCAGCGGCAAATCGATGGGCAGGAGGGTCTGCTCGCCCTGGTGGTCGCGGCCGGGTTCCAGAGCGCCCAGCGGTTCTGCGCCGTGACCAACCATGTCTGGGATGGGCAATGGCTGTGCATCAACCAGAACGCCTGGCGCCGCTTGCCGGACCCGCTGAAAACGATCGTCGTGACGACTTTCAACGCCGCCGCGCTGCGCCAGCGAGCCGATCACGTGACCGCGGACACCAATTCGCGGGCGATGCTGACCCAGGGGGGCATGACGATCAACACCCCCGATCCTGCCAGTTTCCGCGCCGCGCTGCGCGAGGCCGGGTATTACCGCGACCTGCGGAAGAAATTCGGCGATCGGCACTGGGACGTGCTGGAGCAATTCACCGGCCGCCTTGCCTGAAGGGTGAGCGCGGTTTCGCTGTGGGAGACTGACCGATGACGGCTCGGATGATGCGGCTTGGCCTTTCGATCCGCGGCCATGGCTACCACCCGGCGGCCTGGCGCCATCCGGACGTGCCGGCCGACGGCACGCTGCATGTCGAGCATTATGTCCGCAGCGCGCAGATCGCCGAACGCGGCAAGCTCGACATGATCTTCTTCGCCGATGGCGCGGGAATCCGCCAGGGCGACGTCCCGGCGGGATCGCTGGCACGTACCGGGCGGGACATGATCGAGCTGGAGCCGATGACCTTGCTGCCGGCGCTGGCCATGGTCACCCGGGATGTCGGCCTGGTGACGACGGCGTCCACGACCTACAACGAGCCCTATAACCTGGCCCGCCGGTTTGCCTCGCTGGACCTGATCAGCAAGGGCCGAGCTGGATGGAATGTGGTGGCGTCGTGGTCGGAACACGAGGCGCGGAATTTCGGGCTGGAAACGACCCTGGACTATGACACGCGCTATGCGCGGTCGGCCGAGTTCGTGGAAGTCGTGAAGGGATTATGGGACGGGTGGGAGGACGGCGCTCTGGTGCTCGACAAGGCGTCGGGCCGGTATTTCGACGAAGCGCGGATGCATGTGCTGAACCATGACGGACGGTTCTTCAAGGTGCGCGGGCCGTTGAGCGTGGCCTGCATGCCGCAGGGGCATCCGGTGATCGTGCAGGCCGGGGCATCCGAACAGGGGCGTGAACTGGGCGCGGCCACCGCCGACGTCATCTATGCGATCCATGGCTCGGTGGACAGCGCGCGCGCCTATTTTGCCGATGTGAAGGGGCGGATGGCCCGGTATGGGCGGGAGCCCGATGATCTGAAGATCATGCCGGCGTTCTGCCCGGTCGTGGGGCGCACGCGGGCTGAGGCCCAGGCGAAGTATGACCAGTTGCAGGCGTTGATCGATCCGCTGGCGGGGTTGGGGTCGCTTTACAGTTCCTTTGGGGATCTGTCGGGCTATGCGCTGGATGATCCGCTGCCCGAGGATGCGCTGGGGCCGCGGGAACTCCGCAGCCTGAGCGAGGCGTTCGTCGAACGGATGCGGCGGGAGCGGCCGACGATCCGGGATCTCTACCTGCGCGCCGGGCTGACCGGGTCCGCCCGGATCGGGACGGCATCCGACATCGCCGATACGATGCAGGAATGGTTCGAGGCCGGGGCCTGCGACGGGTTCAACATCACGCCGGCGATGCTACCCGGCGGGGGGACGGATTTCGTGGACATGGTGGTGCCGGAGTTGCAGCGCCGCGGGCTGTTCCGGACAGCCTATGAGGGCAAGACCCTGCGGGAGAATCTGGGACTGCGGCCGGTGGTCAACCGGTACAGCCAGGAACGGCGCGCGGCGGAGTAGGACCTGGAGCGCGTTCAGCCGCACTGGAAACGGGGAACGCCCTCCAGCTCTTTGTTTGATCGCATGACGCACGGTCTGTGACGTTTACGCTCAGGCCGATCATGCTCTACCGCCGGCCGAACAGTTTCTCGATCTCGGCCTTGGAGAGTTTCAGGAAGGTCGGCCGGCCGTGGCTGCAGGTGGCGGCGCGGGGATTGGCTTCCATCTGGCGCAGCAGCGCGTCCATCTCGGGCTGCGCGAGGCGGCGGCCGGCGCGGATGCTGCCGTGGCACGCGAGGCGTGCGATGACGGCGTCGAGGCGGGTTTCCAGCGCGGTGGTTTCCCCCATGTCGGCCAGTTCATCGGCCAGGTCGCGCAGCAGGGGGCCGGGTTCCGGCGTGCCGAGGGCGGCGGGCATGGCGCGTACCAGGACCGCCCCAGGGCCGAAGGCCTCGATGTCGAGGCCCAGGCGATGCAGGTCCTCGGCGCGTTCGGTCAGGCGGATGGCGTCGGCGGGGGGCAGGTCGACGACGGCGGGCAGCAGCAAGGGCTGGGCGCGGGCGCCGCCGGCCAGCATCTGGTCGCGGATGGCTTCATGCGTCAGGCGCTCATGCGCGGCGTGCTGGTCGACCAGGACCAGGGACCCATCGCCGGCGACGGCCAGGATATAGGTATCCAGCACCTGGGCGATCGCGGCCCCCAGCGGGTGGGCGGCATCCGGCACCGGCGTGGGCAGGACGCGGGCGGCGGGGGCACCGCCAAAGGCCAGTTGCGCGTCGGCGACGCCCTGGGGGCCCTGGGCGTAGGAGCCGGGCTGGGGAAAGGGATACGGCGGTGCGGGGGCACCGGCTGGGAAGCCGGGCAAGGGCAAGGCGCGGATGCCGCCGGAGGACGGGCGCGACCAGGCGAGCCGCAGCGACGGGCGATGCTCGGGCAGACGCGGCGCGGCTTCGTCGCCGGCTTCACCCCCTTGGCCGGCCAAAGCGCGCTGGATGCCGCCGATGACCAGGGACCGCACGGCGTTGGCATCGCGGAAGCGGACCTCGGTCTTGGCGGGGTGGACGTTGACGTCCAGCTCCTCGGGCGGGATGTCGAGGAACAGGGCCACGACCGGATAGCGGCCATGCGCGATCACATCGCGATAGGCGACGCGAACCGCGGTCTTGAGTGTTGGATCGGCGACCGGCCGGCCATTCACCACCAGGAACTGCGCCGCCGTGGTGGCCCTTGTCACCGCCGGGGAACACGCGAGGCCCGCCATCGCCAGCGCGCCCCTTTCGTGGCGGACGGGCATCATCGCGGCGGCGGCCTCGGGTCCCAGCAGCGACGCGATGCGGGTCACCCGGTCCTGGGATGGGAGGTCGAAGACCACGCGGTTTTCCGATTCCAGGCGGAAGGCGACCTGGGGCGCGGACAAGGCCAGGCGCTGAACCGCGGCCTCGGCGTGTTCGGCCTCGGTGCGCGGCTGCTTGAGGAACTTGCGGCGTGCCGGGGTGGCGAAGAACAGATCGCGGACCACCACGCGGGTGCCGGGCGGGCCGGCGGCGGGGATGACCGGTTCGACGCGGCCGCCCTCGACCCGGATTTGGCAGGCATGGTCGGCGTCATGCGGGCGGGAGGTGATTTCCAGCCGAGCGGCGGCGCCGATGGAGGGGAGGGCCTCGCCGCGAAAGCCGAGGGTGGCGATGCGGACCAGGGTCTCGTCGGTCAACTTGGAGGTCGCGTGGCGCAGGACGGAGAGCGTCAGGTCATCCTGGTCCATGCCCATGCCGTCGTCGGTGACCTCGATCCGGTCGATGCCGCCGCCGGCCAGGGTCACGCTGATGCGGGTCGCGCCGGCGTCCAGGGCGTTTTCCACCAGTTCCTTCACCGCGGCGGCGGGGCGTTCGATGACCTCCCCGGCGGCGATGCGGTTGACGGTGGTTTCCGATAGGACGCGGATTCGGGCCATCAGGGTTCCCGGCGCAAGGCGCGGAAGCGGGCGATCAGGGCGTTGGTGGAGGAATCATGCGCGCCGGGGGGCGCACCGGGCGTCAGCTCGGGCAGGATGCCGCTGGCCAGTTGCTTGCCCAGTTCGACGCCCCATTGGTCGAAGCTGTCGATGCCCCAGAGGCAGCCCTGCACGGCGACCTTGTGTTCATACAGAGCGATCAGCCGGCCGAGGCTGAACGCGTCCAGCCGGTCGAACAGGATCGTGTTGGAGGGGCGTTCGCCGGGGGCGACGCGATGCGGGGCGATCAGGTCGATCTCGGCCTGGGGCGTGCCCTTGGCGGCCATCTCGGCACGGATATCGGCTTCCTGGCGGCCGACCAGCAGCGCCTCGGCCTGGGCGAAGGCGTTCGCGGCCAGCGCCCGGTGCGCGTCGGGGCGGTCATGGTCGGAATTGGCGGCCAGGATGAAGTCGCACGGCACCGGGCGGGTGCCCTGGTGGACGAGTTGCATGTAGGAATGCTGGGCGTTGGTCCCGGGCTCGCCGAAGACGATCGGGCAGGTGTCCCAGCCGGTCGGTTCGCCCGACACGGTGATCCGCTTGCCGTTGGATTCCATTTCGAGCTGCTGGAGGAACGCCGGGAAGCGCTTCAACCGGTCGTCATAGGCCAGCACGCAATGCGTGGCGTGGCCGAGGGCGTTGACGTTCCAGATGCCGGTCAAGGCCAGCAGCACCGGCAGGTTTTCCCGCAAGGGCGCGTCGCGGAAATGGCAATCCATCGCCCAGGCGCCGTCGAGCAGGGCCTGGAAACGGTCCCACCCCGCGGTCAGGGCGATCGACAGGCCGATCGGCGACCACAGGGAATAGCGCCCACCCACCCAGTCGCGGAAGCCGAACACATGGTCGGGCGCGATGCCGAAGGCGGCGACGGCCTTGAGGTTGGTGGACAGGGCCGCGAAATGCTGGCCGATCGCGGCCTCCCCCAGCGCGCCGGCGATCCAGGCGCGGGCGGCGGCGGCGTTCATCATGGTTTCCTGGGTGGTGAAGGTCTTCGACGCCACCAGCACCAAGGTGCGCGCGGGGTCGAGGCCTTTCACCGTCTCGGCGAAGGCGTGCCCATCGACATTGGACAGGAAGCGCGCGTCGAGATGCCCGTCGGTGCGGCCCAAGGTCAGGGCCTGGGCCGCCATCAGCGGGCCGAGGTCGGAGCCGCCGATGCCGATATTGACGACATGGGTGAAGGCCTGGCCCGAGGAGCCCAGCTTGGCGCCTTCATGGATGGCGGTGACGAAATCCCTCATTTTGGCTCGTTCCGCCCGGGCGAGGTCCGCCGCCTGATCATCGCCGCCGGCTAGCGAGGCGCGGAGCGACACGCCATCCGGCGCGCGCAGGGCCATGTGCATGGCGGCGCGGTGTTCCGTGATGTTGACGGCGTCGCCCGCGAACAGGCGCTGGCGGAACCCCTCCAGATCGGCGGCCTGGGCCAGGGCGAGCAACCCGTCCAGCGCAACGTCGTCGATCGCGTTCTTGGAGAAATCCAAGGTCAGGTCATCGAGGCTGGCCGAGAACCGGGTCGCGCGCGCCGGATCGGCGGCAAACAGCTTCGTGATCACTCGTCCGGCAGGCCTGGCTGCGAGGGCGGAGAGATGGGCGAAGGCGGCGGGGCGAGTCGGGTTCTGGGTCATGGCTGGCAGTATAGAGGAGAAGCGTGCGATGGGGCTATGGGATGCCCTCGGGCGGGATCAGGGGTCTTGACACCGCCCGCGCCGCGCCGCCATCCCCGATCCATCCACAAATCCGCCAGGGAGGCCCCCATGCCCGCCACCATCAACCGCATCAATCCGGCCGCCGTCCGCGCGCCCTCGGGCTACAACCACGCGATCGAGATCATCAACCCCGCCCGCCGCGTTGTCATCGCGGGCCAGGTCGGGGTGCGCCCGGATGGCACCATTCCCGATGCCACGGCCCCGGGCGGGGCGGAGGCGCAGATCGCCCAGGCCTTCGCCAACCTGATGGCGATCCTGGCCGCAACCGGCATGACCACCGCCAACCTCGTGAAGACCACGGTGTTCCTGACCGAGCGCGCGCATCTCGCCGCCTTCCGCGCCGAACGGAGCAAGGTCATGGGCGATCTGGTGCCGGCCTCCACCCTGTTGTTCGTCGCGGGCCTCGCCGATCCCCGCTTTGTCGTCGAAGTCGAAGCCGAGGCGGTGGCCTGACATGGACCTGGTGCGCCGCAACACCGTGGGCGACGGCGTCCGGCGCGCCGCCCGCCTGTATCGTGACCGTCCGGCCCTGGTGTTCGGCGACCGGACCTGGAGCTTCAACGACCTCGATTGCGCCGCCGACCGGATCGCGCGCCGCTTCGCCGACATGGGGCTGCGCCAGGGCGACCGGATCGCGGCCTATGGGCGGAACTCGGATGGGTATTTCATCGCCTGGCTCGCCTGCGTGCGCGGCGGCTACGTGCATGTGCCGGTGAACTACGCCCTGACCGGGGAGGAGCTGTCCTATATCGTCCGCCAGTCGGGTGCCAGGATGGTCATGACCACGCCGGCGCTGGCCAGCCACCTGGACGGCATCGCGGTGGAACACATCGTGCTGTTCGACGACCTGATCCCCATCGCGCGCGATCAGGCCGCTCCGGTGGGCGTCGAACCAGAGCTGGAAGACGATTCGTTGGCGCAGATCGTATATACATCTGGCACGACGGCGGCGCCGAAGGGTGCAATGATGACGCATAGCGCCATGATGGCGCAGTATTATTCCTGTATCCACAACA
>CAMCDA010000033.1 GCA_945873195.1 Asaia bogorensis | reverse complement strand
CGAATAGTTCAATCAGAAGAGCTTCAAGATCCGGACGGCTCAGCGCGGAAAGGGCGGGCGGCGGCGGCACATGATGCAGAGAGTCCACGACGCCGAATCGGTGCAAGAGAAAAATGCGGCGGTGCCCGTGGTTTTGCCCCTATTACAAGATGAACAAATCACAATCATTAAGGTCGGGGCTGGATTTCTTCATGATCGCCAGGATACCGCCGTTGATCGTATAAATTCCTTCGCGTTCGGTATGCCAACGTCGAAATCCGGGGTCGGCCCCGGATGCCTCAAAGTGGTAGTCGCGTAGGATGGAAAACTCCGCGGGCAATTCGTCGATGACAGCGACTTCGTAGCGGTCCTGCAGGTTTCCGCCGACCCCGGGCAGGTCAATTTTGGTGGCGATCCCCATTTGATGCAGATGCGCAGCGGGTCCGATGCCTGACAGCATAAGCATTTGCGGCGTGTTGAAGGCGCCGCCTGCCAGGATCACTTCCCGGGTGGCTCTGACCTGGCGCAAATCCGCCTGTGCTTCGGACATTGGACGCTGATCGCCCGCCGGACTGTTTCGATCCGCGCGATATGCATTCGCCCCACTCAAATACTCCACCCCCATCGCTCGGCCGTCTTCAATCATTACGCGCGTCACGAGCGTGTCTGTCCAGACGGTCAGGTTCTGTCCGTGGATTGGGTCGGCGCGGGTATCCTGGATGAATTCAAAGACGCCTTTGCGTTCGCCATTCTCGATGCTCAGGGGGATGAGATACCGCCCCTCCCGGTTACCGGCGATCTGCCGCTCGTCGTTCAGGTCGTCAAGGTCGACCAGCAGTTTGGACAGATCGAACAGAAAAGAGGAGGATGCCCGGAGGGCTTTGATGCCGGCCAGCATGATGGTCCGCAACGACCGATCTCGCACGCCTTCGGCGATTGTCGCCCTATCAGGGAGCGCGACTGGAAGCCAGCTACGTTCGTTGTCCAAAGCGCATCGCTCAAAATATTTCCACATGTTGTCGGCGGACCAGGATGTATCGCCGGTGACTTGCGCAATGCTGTCCCAGTCTGACCTGTCGGGGTACACGGTCAGCATCGCGTGATGGCGCGTACACCCGCCAAGCGCGCTTGCCCGGGGATAGTAGATCGCCTTGCGCTGGCGCCAGAGTGCGTCCTTCCTGGCGATGGCGGGATCGGAAAAATGTTGAACGAAATAGTCCCACCGCAATGCGGGGTCTTCGGTTGATATGGCGTGGAAGCCGGGAACGCGGCTATGGATATTGTCGGCGTGTTCTCCGCCCGCGTCGATAAGAAGGACCTTCAAGTTATTGTTATTGCGGGCAAGCCGAGCGGCGAGGACACCACCACCGGCGCCGGATCCCACGACGATGTAGTCGAAATCATGAGCGGGATGGTTCATGGCGCCCTCTTTCCCCGATTGACCATTGTACTTTGCCGTGGGGTCGCGACGGCGGGCCGACTGGCTTCTGAAGAAACCAGTCTGGTCCGGTCAAGCAGCGTCACGGCCATCAACTGCCGCATGCTTTGCACAGACGATATATCGTTGCAACGGTGGTCTAAAGTGGGACAGCGCGCCGGTTGTCGAACTTTCTACCCAGCCGAGCGCACCGCCGGAAACACCTCCTCCGAGATCAACTGCATCTGCTCCATCGCCAGGCTCGCGGGCATGCCGATCCAGTGAATCCCCAGCATCAGCGTGTTGATCCCGAAGCGCCGCTTCAGCGTCAGGATCTGCTCCGTCACCTCGGCCGGGGAGCCGAACAGGAACCGGTCCTGCATCAATTCCTCGAAATCCAACCCCATGTGGTCGGACGCCGGCATCACCTTGTCCTGGCCCCATTCGCGATAGACCCGGTATTTTTCCTCCAGCGACGGGCGTGCGAGGCGGATCGCTTCCTCCCGCGTGCGGGCAACAAAGACCTCTCGCATCATCGGCAGCTCCGAGGGGAAAGGTTTGCCGGCGTCATCCAGCGCCCGCTTGTAGACGTCCATCTGCTTGGCGATCGTATCGATCTTGTTGTGCGGGTTGATGAACCAGGCATCCGCCTCCCGCGCCGCGCGTCGGATTCCCACGCCGATATTGGCGCCGATCCAGATCGGCGGCATCGGCTTCTGCACCGGCAGCACCGTGCAGTTGGCATGGTCCAGCTTGAAATAGCTGGCTTCCATGTCCACGAAATCCTCGGTCCACAGGCGCTTGACCGCGGTCAGGCATTCCTCGAACCGCTGTCCGGCCTGTTTCAGCGTGGTGCCGAACGCGTTGAACTCGACTTCCCGGTAGCCGATGCCGGCGCCGAAGATCAGCTTGCCGTCGCACATGACATCCAGCGAGGCCAGTTCCTCGGCCAGATGCAGCGGCGAATGCAGCGGCAGCAGCACCACGCCCGGCAGCAGCCGCAGCTTCGGCGCGACCAGCGCGACCTGCGCCAGGAACGGAATTTGCTGGATGAACTGGAACGGGTGGGAACTGTAGTGCGACGCCTTGCCGATGATGTCGTAGCCAAGCGCCTCGGCGTGGCGGGCGGCGTCGAGGTCTTCCTTGAGCCGGACGCGCATGTCGTCGCCCTGGGGATACTGGCCGCGGATCATCAGGCCGAAACGCATGGACTGCCTCCTTTATATGGATTGGAAGGCAGTTTAGGCGGGTCTTTCGCGTGCGCCTATGCTCGCCGATTTGGCGCCGGGCGCCGCACTTTGTAAGGTGGCGCCGACTCACATCTCCGGCGCAAGGACCCACCCCGCTATGAACGACCAGGTGACCGAGGACCCGCAAGCCTTGCTCGACCGGCTGGATTCCCAGTCGGTCCGCTTCGAATCCCCCTGTGGCGACGGACGCATGGTCTGGCGGTTGTGGGACAAGTCCGCCGGCGCCGCGCCCGTCGTGGTGTTGTTCCATGGCGGGGCGGGGTCCTGGCGGCATTGGGTCCGCTCGATTCCCGTGCTGGTGGAAACCTATCGCGTGCTGGTCCCCGACCTGCCCGGCCTGGGCGAGTCGGACTTTCCTCCCGACGGCGACAACGCCTTTGCGATCGGGGAGATCGTGGTGGCCGGCATCGACTCGGTGATTGGCCGGTCGGCAACCTTCGACGTGGTGGGTTTTTCGTTCGGTGGCACGATGGCGGCCTGCGTCGGCGCCCTGGCCGGCAAGCGGGCGCGGTCGGTCACCATCATCGGTTCGGCCGGCGTCGGCGCGCAGGGCAACCTGGGGTCGGCCGTGAAGCTGGAGAAGGTGCGCCATCTGGAAGGGGAGGAGCGGCGGCAGACCCATCGCACCAACCTCAATCGCCTGATGATCGCCGATCCGGCGAAGATCGATGAGCTCGCGCTGCTGATCCAGGATTGGAACACGATCCGGTCCCGCCTGCGTACGCCGGCGATTTCCCGCAGCGGGGCGATCCTGGAGGCGATCGATCGGCTGCAGTCGCCGCTGAACGGCATGTGGGGCGAGCTGGACGCGCCGGCCAACCCCAAGGGCCCCGAGCGCGTGGCCGCCCTGAAGGCCCGCAAGCCCGACGCCGATGTCCGCGTGGTGCCGGGGACCGGCCATTGGGCGGCCTATGAGTCGCCCGAGATCGTCAATCCTTGGCTGCTGGAAATGCTCGCCCGCACCCGGCCGTAGAACCGGCCGCCATCCCCGATCGTCCAGTCTCCCCGGCCGCCACTCATCGTCATCCCCGGCCTTGTGCCGGGGACCAACACCACCCCAGGTGCCGCGCGGGGTCCCCGGGAAAACGGCCCGGAAAGAAGGCGACCGCGATCAGGCAGCGGGGAATCGGAATGACACGTAAAGCCCATCACGAGGAAAACGTTCCATGATCAAACCAACCGAGACATCAACCGGCCCGGGCGCCATGATGGGCAATGCCGGACCCGGCATGCTCGAAGGCCTGCGCGTGATCGAAATCGCCGATGAGCGCGCGGAATATACCGGCCTGCTGCTCGCCGGCCTCGGCGCCGAGGTCATCAAGATCGAACCGCCCGAGGGCAGCGCCACCCGCCGCATCGGCCCCTTCCTCGACGACAAGCCCGGCCCCGACCGGTCGCTGTATTTCTGGCACTACAACCGTGCCAAGAAGTCCGTGACGCTGGACCTGGAACAGAAGCCGGACCAACAGAAGCTGCTGGATCTGCTGGAAGGCGCGGACATCTTCCTCGATTCATCATGCGGCGCGGTCAACACCGTCCTGGGCCTCGATCGTTCGGCGCTGAACGCGCGCTTTCCGAAGCTGATCACGTCGCGCATGACGCCCTTCGGCGATGACGGCCCATGGGTTGATTTCAAGGGATCCGATCTGATCCACCTGGCACTGGGTGGGATCATGATGAATTGCGGTTACGATCCCGATCCGAATCTGGAATACGACACGCCCCCGATCGCACCACAGATGTGGCACGCGTATCATATCGCCGGGGAACAGCTCGCGACCGGTATCATCGCCGCGGCGATCAACCGTCATCGCACCGGGCTCGGCCAGGACGTTTCGGTTGCGGTGCACGAGGCGGTTTCGAAGAACCCCGAGCTGGACATCATGAACTGGGTCATGCGCCGCGTGCCCCTCTGGCGCATGACCGCTCGGCATGCCATGGAAACCCCGAACGCATCCCCGTCCATTGTCCATACAAAAGACGGGCGGTGGTTCATTTCGCATGGCATGGGCGCGCGGGATCTGAAGAACCTGGTGCCGCTGCTCGGGAAGTACAATATGCAGGCGGATCTGCAACCGCCTGGCCCGGATGTCGATCTGAAGGCCCGCGCGGTCCCAGGCTCCACCGCGTCCGATGAAGCCCGCGCCCATATGCTGGATGTCGTGCAACGCTTCGTCCGCGCCTGGACCTATAAGGACATGCCCTGGCTGGAGGCGCAGGAAGCCGGCCTGCTATGGGCGCCCATCCGCAAGCCGCACGAAAACGCGCTGGATGAACACTGGCTCGCGCGCATGACCTTCGCGGACGTGTACCATCCCGAACACGACCGGTCGTTCCGCTATCCGACCAGCAAGTGGTTGACAACGAAAACAAGTTGGAAGGTCGGCCGCCGAGCGCCTCTGGTCGGAGAGGACACAGCGGAAGTGCTGCGGGAAGCAAAGCGCGGGCCCTTCGTCCCGGCGCAGCCCAAGGGCTATTCGGAACCGGTGAAGCACTCGGCGCTCCACGACAAGCCGTTCCCCTTGCAGGGCGTGAAGATCCTGGATTTCGCGTGGTTCCTGGCCTCGGCCGGTGGCACGCGGTTCCTCGCCGCGATGGGCGCCGAGAGCTACAAGGTCGAATGGAAGGACAATCCCGACACGCGCCTGGCCGCGATGGCGCCGGTAGGCGGACGAGAGGCACGCGACAAGGCGACAGGGCCGCTGAAAGGCGTGACCGACCTGAATATGGGCGGGCAGTTCAATAACAAGAACGCCGGCAAGCGCGGCATTTCGCTGAACATTCGTCATCCGAAAGGATTGCAGATCGCGAAAGACCTCGTTCGGATCTGCGATGTCGTGGCTGAGGGCTTTTCCCCTGGCGTGCTGGACCGGCTCGGGCTTGGCTATGACGTGATGAAGTCGATCCGGCCGGATATCATCTATATCCAGCAGGCCGGTATGGGCGCGCATGGCAAGTATGGCCGGATGCGCACCGTCGGGCCCGTGGCCGCGGCGTTCGGCGGGCAATGCGACATGTCGGGATTGCCGGAGCCCTCGATGCCGGTCGGTTGGGGTTACTCCTACCTCGATTGGATGGGCGCCTACGGCTACGCGCTCGCGCTGCTCGGCGCGCTGTATCACCGGGAGAAGACCGGCGAAGGCCAGTGGATCGATGCGTCGCAGTGTGAATCAGGGATTTTCCTGACCGGCACGACGGTGCTGGATTGGGATGCGAACGGGCGGGAATGGCGGCGGTATGGCAATCGCTCCCCCTACAAGCCCGCGGCGCCGCACGGGGCGTACAAGTGCAAGGGCCGGGATCGCTGGGTGGCGATCGCCTGCTTCTCCGAGGCGGACTGGCAGACGCTGGCCCGCGTGGCGGGGCAGGGGGCCTGGCTGGAGGACAAGCGCTTTACCACGCTGGCGGACCGCATGGTGCACCAGGATGCGCTGGATGCCGCGATCGGCGCCTGGACCGCGACCCAGACGGCCGAGGACGTGATGATGGCGCTGCAGAATGCCGGCGTTCCGGCGGGCGTGTGCCAGAACTCCGAAGATCGCTGCGACAAGGACCCCCAGTTGGCGCACCTGAAATGGCTGACCGAGGTGACCGGGACGAAGATCGGCACTTGGCCTGTGTATGAGTTGCCGATGAAACTATCCCGTACCCCGGCCTATATCGGCGGCCCGATCAACCGCGGCGCGCCTGGGTATGGGGAAGACAATGAGTGGCTGCTGACCTCGATGCTGGGGATGTCTTCCAGCGATGTGGAGCGGTTGGCGGAGGAGGGGGTTATCTGAGGATTGCCAGAGGATAAAAAAGCTGATCGCGAACGCCAGATATTCCTGGCGTTCGCTCGGATGTCCGGGTTACCGATCGATCTGGAAAGTGCGGAGAGTCGAAAGCCTCCCGAACCTGACATCATTTGCTATTGTCCAGATATCGGACATTTGTATTTTGAGCTCGTTGAGTTGGCAGAGGTCGAAATCAAGCAAAAATTCGGCCGGTTCGGCGAGCAGCTAGGAGACTATATCCGAATCAATAGCAATGTCAGGGAGACGCTGAAGAAGAAGGCGTCCAGACGCTATAAGGCAGATTATCCGATTGATTTGCTTTGCTATGCTGTAGGCAGTGTTAGACCTGATGATGCTCTTATTGAAGATATCCGGCTGTGGCTTGGATCGGACCGTGGACAGTTCTGCAGAGTGTGGTTTTTTGGTGAGACCGGTGCCACGTTGGTTTTCGCGGATAGCTCAGAATAAAGTAAGAAATGAAATCAAGGCGAAAAACAAATTCACGTTCTCGCGATTGGTTTGATCTACTATAGACCCTCATGGCGCATGGGCGAAGGGTGCCGGGCCACGTCCAGGTCAATCTCGGGATAGGGCGCGGCCCGCAGCGCATCCACCAGCATCTGTCCGGTCGGACCCTCCCCTTTCAGGCGGCGGAACTCCTCCACCGACAGCACGACGGCCGATTCCCGCCCGTGCACCGTCAGGCGTTGCGGTCCATCGGTCCGGGCGCGACGCAGCACCTCGCTCAGCCGGGACTTTGCGTCCTGCAACGTCCAGGTGTCCGAGGGTGGTCGGGGGCGGCTTGGCATGGCGGTGCCTCCATTCTGGTCGGTTCAACCAAGTTGGGTTCAGTGTGTCGGCGCGTCAACCAACCTTGCCTCGACGCCAGGTGATCCCGCGCGGATAATCCCCCGACCAGGGAGACCCGCCATGCGCCTAGACCCCGCCACCGACATTCTCGGCCTCGTGGACATCCAGCCCACGTTCATGCCCGGCGGAGAGCTGCCCGTCGCCGATGGCCATGCCGTCGTCCCCGTGGCGAACCGGCTGCTCGCCCTGCTCCCGCATGCCTTTGCAACCCAGGACTGGCATCCCGCCGGCCATACCTCCTTCGCCAGCGCCCATCCCGGCCGCCAGCCCTATGAGGAAATCGATCTTCCCTATGGCCGCCAGGTACTCTGGCCCGACCACGCGCTCGCCGGCACTGCGAACGCCGAACTGCATCCCGACCTGATCCAGACGCGCATAGAAGTCATCGTCCGCAAGGGCTTCGATCCCGCGCTCGACAGCTATTCGACGTTCTTCGAGAACGACCACGTCACCGCGACCGGGCTCGACGGCTGGCTGCGGCAGCGCGGCTTCCGGCGGCTATTCTTCGCGGGTCTGGCGACCGATTTCTGCGTCGCCTGGTCGGCCGAGGACGCCGCCCGCCTCGGCTACGAGGTCTTCGTGATCGAGGACGCCTGCCGCGGCATCGCCCTGCCGACCACCGCGGGCCGCACGATGCATACCGGGGCGTCCCGCACCACAATGGATGAGGCCCGCGACAGGCTGAAAAATCTCGGCGTCGGCTTCCTCACCAGCGCCGATCTCGGGGCCTAGGCAACCAGCGCGGGGTAATCCAGCGTCGCCATGATCTGCAACCGACGCATGTAGCGCGCTTCGTCGGGCATATAGTCAGCCACGGCGTAGTGCACCGTGCCGATATTGTCCCACATCAGCACGTCGCCCACGGCCCAGTGATGCGCGTATTGATAGTCGAGCCGGGTTTGGTGCCGGAACAGGAAGTCGACGATCGCATCGCTCTCGGCGCGATCCATGCCGTCGATCCACATTGTGTAGCCCGGATTGGCATATAGGATTTTCCGCCCCGTGATCGGATGCGTCATGAACACCGGGTGCGACACCGGCGGGCGCTTGCGGCGCTGCTCCTCGGTCAGCGGCTTGCGCGTCGTGCCAGGCCGGGACAGGGAGATTTCCCAGTACTTGTTGAAATCATGTGTCGCGGTGCGGCCTTCGAGTTTCTTCTTCAGCTCCTCCGGCAGGTCCTCGTACGCCTTGTGCATGTTGCGGAACTGGGTCTCACCCAGCGGCATGCCATGACGCGTCGGCACTTCACGCGCGTGCAGGATGTTCGCCAGCGCGATGACCTGATTGTAGGACATGTCCGTGTGCCAGTCCTGACCGGCGTCATGCAGGCCCAGCGGCTTGCCGGCCTGTTTCATGTTGGACAGGATCATCATCTCGGGATGCCCCGGCTCATGCGCGCCGGAGGCCGCGACGTTCACGTCCGGTTCCCCGAACCGGGCACCGAAGGCAGCATGGCTGTCCGTGGTCAGATCCTGCTTCGGGAAGCACAGCACACCGTATTCGCCCAGCGCGCACAGGATGGTCCGAAAATCGCCATTGGACAGCGGGATGTTCAGATCGATGTCCTCGATCGAGGCGCCGAGCGTCTTGCCGGTTGGGATGATTTTCATGGGTTGGGAGGTCTCCTGCGGCCGGGCCGCGGTTTTATCGGACGGAAGGTGGCAACGGTCCATCCCTGATACCGAGGTCCGCGGCGCCGCGGCAGGATTTGGATCAATCGTTCCGCCCGCGCGGGGTCTCTGACACCCTGGCCCACGCGTCCGATCCCTTCTATGATCCATGCCGCTCAGAACGACGACCCGGGGGAAACGGCATGGCCGACCTGAAAGACCTGAAGGACAAGATCGCCGTCATCGGCGTGGGGAACACCAAGTACGGCAACTTCCCGGAGATCGATGATTACGGCCTCGCCGCCCACGCGTTCCGCAACGCGGTGGAGGATTGCGGCATCGACAAGAACCAGGTCGACGGCATGCTGGTGTGCCGCATTCCGTACTATGCGCGGATGGGCGAAATCCTTGGCCTGAATCCGAAATGGACCCTGACGCTCCCCGGCCACGGCCGCATGTCCGGCATGGGCATCATCGAGGCCGCGGCGGCGATCGACGCCGGCCTCTGCCACACCGTCGCGCTGATGTACGCGAATATCGGCCGCTCCCGCCGGGTGAACTATGGTGGGGACGAAAACCCAGGCACCTGGGACCCCTGGGGCTTCACCTCCCCAGGTGCCGCCCACGCGATGGCATTCCGCCGCCATATGGAGATGTACGGCACGACCACCCGCCAGCTCGCGGAAGTCTCGGTCGCCATCCGCCACCACGCGTCCCTGAACCCCGACGCGGTGATGCGCCGCCCGTTCAGCATCGACGACCACGAAGCCGCGCGCTTCATCGCCGCCCCCCTGCGGCTGCTGGATTACTGCCTGATCAACGATGGCGCCGTCTGCCTGATCGTGACCACGAAGGAGCGGGCGAAGGACTTCAAGAAGCCCCCCGTGATGATCTCGGGCTTCGGCGCGCGGGAGACGTATTCCCCGTCCTCGATCGCCAATTTCGACATGGACTTCTGGTATCCGGCGATCTCCGACGCCGGCCAGCAGGCGTACGAGATGGCCGGCATCACCAACAAGGATGTCGATGCGTTGATGTGCTACGACAACTTCTCCCCCACCGTGCTGTTCACGCTGGAAGGCCTGGGCTTTTGCGGCCGGGGCGAGTCTGGTCCCTGGGTCGAGAACGGCGCGCTCAAGATCGGCGGCAAGCTGCCGGTCAACACCGATGGCGGGCATCTGTCGAACTCCTACATGCAGGGCTGGGCCCTGAACGTGGAAGCGGTGCGCCAGTTGCGCGGCGAGTGCGGCGCGCGCCAGATCCCGAACTGTGAGGTCGTGCAATACGCCCAGTCCACGCCTTGCACCCGCTCGATCATCTATACGCGCGGCTGACCGGAGGAGAGACGCCATGAGCTACAACAAACCGCTGCCGCGCCCCGACACGACCAACGGCCCGTTCTGGGCCGGCGCCAAGCAGGGCAAGCTGATGCTGCAATACTGCAAGGCCTGCGGCGATACGCGCTTTCCGCCGTCCCATATCTGCCCGAAATGCCTGAGCTCCGACCAGGACTGGAAGGAATCCTCGGGCAAGGGGACGCTGCAATCCTGGATCGACATGCACCGCGCCTATTGGGACGGCTACAAGGGCGAAATCCCCTATCGCGTCGCCCTGGTGCAGTTGGAGGAAGGGCCGGTCATCGTCAGCAGCCTCGACAACAACTCCGACAACCTCCGCCTCGGCCAACCGGTGACGGTGGTGTTCGACGCGGTAACCGACGACGTGACGATTCCTAAATTCACGCTGGCCTGAACCGGCGGAATAAAAATAAGCAGGGAGTGAAACAATGGGCGTCCTGTCATCCGTGAAGGCGGGAGCAGCGGCTATAGCGCTAGCGGCGCTGGCCGCTGTCCCCGCCCAGGCGCAGCCGCAAAAAACCCTCAAAGTCGTGGTTCACGCCGATCTGAAGGTGCTCGATGTCACCGCGAACACGACCTACATCACCAACCGCTACGGCTATCAGGTCTATGACACGCTGTTCGCGCTCAACAGCAAGTATGAACCCCAGCCGCAGATGGTCGAAAGCTGGTCGGTCACGCCCGACCAGCTGAGCTGGACGTTCAAGCTCCGCCCCGGCCTGGTGTTTCATGACGGACAGAAGGTCACGAGCGCGGATGTGATTGCCTCCATCAAGCGCTGGATGATCCGGGACTCGATGGGCGTTAACCTCGCCCCCACGGTCGCCTCGTTTGAGGCGGTGGACGCGGACACCTTCCGCATCCTCCTGAAAGAACCCTTCCCCCTCATCCTCGATGCCCTCGGCAAGCCCGGGACGCCGGCCTATATCATCCCCGAACGCATCGTCAGCGTGCCGACGACCGAGATGATCACGGCCACGGTCGGGTCTGGCCCGTTCATCATGAAGCGTGACGAATGGCGGCCCGGCCATCGCGTCGTCTATGTGAAGAATCCCGCCTATGTGCCGCGCAAGGAAGCCCCCGACTACCTCTCCGGCGGCAAGGTCGTGCATCTGGACCGGGTGGAGTGGCTGTATATCCCCGACCAGAACACCGCGCTGAACGCCTTCCTGGGCGGCGAGGTCGATTTCTACGAACTCCCGCCGCTCGACTTCATCACCATGCTGAAATCGAACCCCGATATCCGCACGCTGGTCGTCGATCCGCTGGGCGTGTCGCAACACATTCGTCCCAACAGCCTGTATCCGCCCTTCGACAACTACAAGGCGCGCCAAGCGCTGCTGTACCTTGCCAGCCAGGAGGAGTACAATCAGGCGGTCGTCGGCAACCCCGACCTGTATATGAAATTCTGCGGCACGTTCTTCATGTGCGGGTCGGAGAACGAAACCGAAGCCGGCGCCATTCGCAAGCCCGACCTGGCCAAGGCAAAGGCTCTGCTCGCGGAATCCGGCTACAAGGGCGAACCCGTCGTCGTCCTGCAACCGACCGACCGGCCGCAATACCTCGCGACCACGATGGTCATGGTGGAAAAGCTGCGGGACATCGGCGTGAAGGTCGACCTCCAGGCCGCGGACTGGAGCACGATTTCCATCCGTCGCGCCCGCAAGGACCCGCCGGAAAAGGGCGGCTGGAACATCTTCGTCACCGGGCATGGCGGCACGGATGCGACGACGCCGATCTCCAATTTCTGGATCGGCTCGGGCTGCGGCAAGGGCAATGCCGGCTGGCCCTGCGACATGAAATTGCAGGAACTGATCGCCGCCTGGGGGCGGGAGCCGGATCGCGCCAAGCGGAAGGCGATGATGCCGGCGATCCAGATGCAGGCCTATGAATCCGTGCCGTATATCTCGACCGGGCAGTTCGTCCAGCCGGTGGCGTTCCGCAAGAATGTCACGGGCGTGCTGGCGGCCGGCATGCCGGTCTATTGGAACATCGACAAGAAGTAACGGGAGTATTGGTGATGCGTTGGTTGCGTGGCCTCGGTGCCGCTTCATTCGGCGCCGCCCTTTTGGGCATGGCGTCGTTCGCCCCGCCGGTGGCGGCACAGCCCCAGAAGACCCTGCGGGCGGTTGTGCATGCCGACCTGAAGGTGCTCGATCCGACCTGGACGACGATCTACATCACCAACCGTTACGGGTATCTGGTGTACGACACGTTGTTCTCGTTCAACGCTAAGTATGAACCCAAGCCGCAGATGGTCGATACCTGGACCGCCAGCGACGACAAGCTGACCTGGACCTTCACGCTGCGCCCGGGCCTCGCCTTCCACGACGGCGCGCCGGTCACATCCGCCGACGTGGTCGCCTCGCTCAAGCGCTGGATGGCCAAGATTTCCAGCGGCCAGAACCTCGCGAAGTTCACCCAGACCGTCGAAGCCGTTGATTCTAAAACCTTCCGCCTGGTCCTGAAGGAACCCTTCGGGATGGTGCTGGACGCGCTGGGCAATCCCGGCACCGCCTTCATCATGCCGGAACGCTTCGCCGGCCAGCCGTTGAATGAGCAGATCACCGGCTCGATCGGCTCCGGCCCCTTCATGATGGTGCGTGACCAGTGGCGGCCCGGCAACAAGGCGGTGTTCGTCCGCAACCCGAACTACCAGCCGCGCGCGGAACCGCCGGATTTCCTGTCGGGCGGGAAGATCCCCAAGCTCGATCGTATCGAGTGGATGTATATCCCCGACGCCAACACGACGCTCAGCGCGATGATGAACGGGGAGATCGACTACTTCGAGGCCCCGCCGCTCGATTTCATCCGCCTGCTCAGGGACAATCCCGACATCGTCGTGAAGAACATCGACAAGCTGGGCGTGCAGGGGCTGATCCGGCCGAACAGTTCCTTCCCGCCGTTCAACAACTTCAAGGCGCGCCAGGCGCTGGTGCAACTGATTGACCAGGAAGAATATATGCAGGCGGCGGTCGGCGATCCGTCGCTGTCGATGAAGTTCTGCGGCGCGTTCTTCCTGTGCAACTCGGCGAACGAAACGGATGTCGGCGCGGTCCGCAAGCCCGACATCGCCAAGGCCAAGGCCCTGTTCAAGGAAGCCGGCTACAACGGCGAGAAGATCATCCTGCTGAACCCGACCGACCGGCCGCAATACAGCGCCGGGATCATGGTGCTGGCCGAATCGCTCAAGCGCGCGGGCGTCACGGTGGAAATGCAGGCCTCGGACTGGAGCACCATCTCGGTCCGCCGCGCCCGCAAGGACCCGCCGGACAAGGGCGGCTGGCATCTGTTCATCACCACCCATGGCGGCCCCGATCCCTCGGTCCCCAGCACCAATGGCTGGTTCAACTCGCGCTGCGACAAGGCGAACGCGGGCTGGGCCTGCGATGAGACGCTGGAGGGTTTGGTGGACAACTGGTCGCGTGAACCGGATGCGGCGAAGCGGCGCGGGCTGATCGACCAGATCCAGTTGCGCGCCTATGAGTCGTTGCCCTACGTGCCCTTTGGCCAGTTTTTCCAGCCGATCGCCTTCCGCAAGAACGTGACCGGGGTGCTGGAATCGGGCGTGCCCGTCTACTGGAATATCGAGAAGAAATGACCGGCTACATCATCCGCCGCATCCTGATGACGATCCCGGTCATGCTGACCGTAGCCGTGGTCGTCTTCCTGCTGCTGCATCTCAGTCCGGGTGACCCCGCGGCGATCATCGCCGGCGATCACGCGACGACCGAGGATATCGAGCGTATCCGCGTCAGCCTGGGCTTCGACAAGCCCTTGCTGACGCAGTTCACGATCTGGATCGGCCAGTTGCTGCAAGGCGACCTGGGCGTGTCGGTGTTCAACAAGGTGCCGGTCTGGGAACTGATCGCGCAGCGCGTCGAGCCGACCCTGGCCCTGGCCGGCACGACGATGACCTTCGCCGTGCTGGTTGCCGTGCCGATCGGCATCATCGCGGCCTGGAAGGCGGGCACCTGGATCGACCATGTGATCATGGGCATCGCGGTGCTGGCCTTCTCGGCTCCGGTGTTCCTGATCGGCTATGGGCTGGTCTACCAGTTCGCCCGCACCTGGCGGATCCTGCCGGTGCAGGGCTACACGCCCTTCGCCGACGACTTCATCGGTTTCTGGCGACACCTCATCCTTCCCGCCATCACGCTCGGCCTGGTCTTCGCGGCGCTGCTGGCGCGGATGACCCGCAGCACGATGCTGGACGTGCTGAATGAGGATTACATCCGCACCGCCCGCGCCAAGGGCCTCGCCCCCATGCCGGTGCTGCTGCGGCACGCGCTGAAGAACGCGTCGGTCCCCATCGTCACCACGATCGGCCTGGGTATCGCGTTGCTGATCGGCGGCGTGGTCGTGACCGAAAGCGTCTTCGCCATCCCCGGCATCGGCCGCCTGACGATCGAGGCGGTGACCCAGCGCGACTATCCCATCATCCAGGGCGTCATCCTGGTCGCGTCCTTCGTCTACGTTCTAATCAACCTGGCGATCGATCTGGCCTATGCCTTCCTTGACCCGAGGATCAGGTATTGATCTGGACCTTCATCCGCCGCCATCCCCGGATTGCCATTGGCGGTTCGCTGATGGCCATTCTCATCGTACTGTCGTTACTGGCACCCTGGATCGCGCCCTATGACCCGCTGAAGCTGAATGTCTCCCAACGGTTGAAGCCGCCGAGTCAGACGTATTGGTTCGGCACCGACGCCTATGGCCGCGACGTGCTGTCCCGCACGCTGTGGGGCGGGCAGATATCGTTGGTGATCGCGGCCTCGGTCGCGGTGCTCAGCATGGTGGTCGGCACGCTGATCGGCCTGTTGGCGGGGTATTTCCGCGCGATGGACTCGATCGTGATGCGAGTGATGGATGGGCTGATGGCGATCCCGGGCATCCTGCTCGCGGTTGCCATGCTGTCGCTGTCCAAGGCCAGCGTGCAGACGGTTGTCATTGCCATCACGATTCCGGAGATCCCCCGCGTGGTGCGGCTGGTGCGCGCGGTCGTGCTGTCGCTGCGCGAACAGACCTTCGTCAGCGGCGCCATCGCCAGCGGGTCGCGCGTGCCGCGCATCCTGTTCCGCCACATCCTGCCCAACGCGATGACGCCGATCATCGTGCAGGCGACCTATATCGCGGCGTCGGCGGTGCTGATCGAGGCCTATCTCGGCTTCCTCGGCGTCGGCACGCCGCCCGAGGTCCCGTCCTGGGGCAACATCATCGCCGAGGGCCGCAACTTCATCATGCTCGCGATCTGGTCGGTGCTGTTCCCCGGCCTGTTCCTGGGCACGATGGTGCTGGCGATCAACATCCTGGGCGATGGGGTGCGCGACATGCTGGACCCGCGGATCGCCAAGCGGATCTGATCTGGGAGGCAATCCGGCTGGGGGGCGAGCCCTCAGCCGGACCGCTCGCCTTCCGGCAGCAGCGGCCAGATCTGGGTGACCATGCCGAACAGGAACGCCGTGCTGAGGCCGAACAGCAGCATGCCGTCCGCGGCTTCCAGCGCGCCCAGCAGCTTCCATTCCGCGGTCAATGCCAGGCCGGAATCGCCCCGCGTGGTCATGGAATCGATCGAGTACAGCAGCGCCGCCGGCATCGTGTCGATCGCGCCGAGGAACAGGTAGGCCGCGGCCCAGATACCGGCCTCGATCCCGTGCAGCACGGCCAGGGCGGCGCCGACCGTCCCGACGAGTACCGAGGCCAGCCAGGGCCGATTGCTGGGGGTGATGTTGGGGTGAACAAGGCGGCGGCGGAGGTGGCGCAGCGTGATGACGATCCACACCAGGCCGATAGCGTGGATGGCGATAGTGAGCGCGATCAGCGACAGGCCGACGATCCAGCTCGGGACAAACGCGAATTCCATGCGGGGCGGATTCTCCTTAGGCCGGTTGGCGTCTTGATCCGATCCAGGCCGCGAGCGGTGTCGCGGTGATACCATGCAGGACCACGCTCAGCATGACCGTCGCGCCGATCGCCACCATCACGGTTTCGTTGCCTGGAAGTTGCTCATGCAGCACGATGATGGCGAAGACAATGCTCGCGAGGCCGCGCGGCCCGAACCATCCGATGAACAGCCGCGAGCCTGGATTGATGGCGGTGCCGAGAAGGCAGAGGTAGACGGGCGCCATGCGGATCACCGTCAGGCTCAGGACGGCATAGAACAGCACGGACCAGGTGAACCGCTCGACGATCATCGGCACGACTCCCCAGCCGAAGATCACCCAGGTGAGCATGGCCAGGACGCGGCCGGCGTCCTCGGCGCCACCGAGATAGTGTTCGGCGGCCTTGCGGTGGGTGCTCAGCAGCAGGCCACCGACGAAGCAGGCGATGAAGCCGCTGCCGCCCAGGGCCTGGGCCAGCGCGAAGCAGCCGGCGGCCATGGCGAGCACCGGGATGCGAGTCCAGTGATGGCTGATCCAGCCGCGGTGATGGGCGAGGACCAGCAGGCGCGCGCCGCCGAAGGTCAGCGCGATGCCGGTCAGGGCGCCGATGCCGATCTCCTCGATGACCACGAAGGTGACATGCGCGACGGTGCCGTGCGCGACCTGGAGACCGGTGGCGTAGCCCAGCAGGATCAGCACCACGGGCACGCAGATGCCGTCGTTCAGGCCGCTTTCGAAATTCAGGCTCTCGCGGATGGTTGCCGGCACGTTGGGATTACCGACCACCGGGGCGCCGAGGGCGGCGTCGGTGGGGGCGAGGATGGCGGCCAGCAGCGCGATTTCCAGCAAGGCGAGTTCCGGGAACAGGAACAGGGCAAAGGCCGCGCCCAGGATGATGGTCAGCGGCAGGCCGACCAGCAGCAGGCGGCTGGGCACGCGCCAGTTGCGGCGGATCTCGCCCAGGTCGGCCTGCGCGGCATCGGCGAACAGCACCATGGCCAGGGTCAGCTCCGCCAGGCCCTGCAAATTCTGGGCTGAGACGTTCAGGCGCAGGGCGCCGAACACCAGCGGGCCGAGGACGATGCCGAGGACCATGAACACGATGGGGGAACTGGTCCAGGAACGCTCCACCACGCCCGAGACGATGCTGAACAGCAGCAGAGCGACGGCGAGGATGGCGACGGTCTCATACACGGGGGGGAATCCTTCATCGCCTGACCTGACCGCAGGGTAGGGGCGGGGAGACCGGCTGACAAACCGATGGGCGTGACCACCGTTGCGACCGCTCTTGCCCTGGCGCCCCGGCCACGCCATCTAGCCGCCCATGCAGAACAACCCATACGCCGCCGCCGACCCGATCGGGTGGCACGGCACCACCATCCTGTGCGTCCGGCGGGATGGCAACGTGGCGATGGCCGGAGACGGCCAGGTCAGCCTTGGCCCCACCATCGTGAAAGGCAACGCGCGCAAGGTGCGCCGCATCGGTGACCCGCGGAAAGGCGGCGTCATCGCCGGCTTCGCGGGCGCCACCGCCGATGCCTTCACCCTTCTGGAACGCCTGGAAGCCAAGCTGGAGCGGTTTCCGAACCAGCTTGAACGCGCCTGCGTGGAACTCGCGAAGGACTGGCGGACCGACCGCTACCTCCGCCGGCTGGAGGCGATGATGGCCGTCGCCGACAAGGACCGCAGCTTCACCCTGACCGGCAACGGCGACGTGCTGGAACCCGAGGACGGCGTGATCGCCATCGGCTCGGGCGGCAATTACGCACTCGCCGCGGCCCGCGCCTTGATGTCGGTGGACGGGCTGTCGGCCGAGGAGGTCGCCCGTCGCGCCATGAAGATCGCGGCGGAAATCTGCGTCTACACCAACGGCAACATCATCCTGGAGACCCTGTGATGGAGGTCCCGACCTACTCCCCTCGCGAAATCGTGTCGGAGCTCGACCGGTTCATCGTGGGCCAGGGCGATGCCAAGCGCGCGGTCGCGATCGCGCTGCGAAACCGCTGGCGGCGCCAGCAGCTTCCCGACGCGATGCGGGAGGAGGTGGTGCCGAAGAACATCCTGATGATCGGCCCGACCGGCTGCGGCAAGACCGAGATCGCGCGCCGCCTGGCTCGCCTGGCGCAGGCGCCGTTCCTGAAGGTGGAGGCGACCAAGTTCACCGAGGTCGGCTATGTCGGCCGCGACGTCGAAAGCATCGTCCGCGATCTGGTCGATGCCTCGCTGAACATGCTGCGCGATGCCTCCCGCAAGCAGGTCCGCGCGAAGGCGGAGCTTGAGGCGGAGGAACGCCTGATCACCGCCTTGGTGGGGGAAGACGCGACCGCCGACACCCGATCCAAGTTCCGCAAGATGCTGCGGGACGGGCAGTTCGAGGACAAGGAGATCGACATCGCCGTCGCCGAACCCGCCGGCAATCCGATCGGGCAGCTCGACATGCCGGGGATGCCGCCGGGACAGGTGATCAACCTGTCGGAGATGATGAAGGGCCTGATGGGTCAGCGGCCGAAGGAAAAGCGGCGGATGAAGGTCGCCGATGCCCGCAAGCTGCTGGAAGCCGAGGAAGCCGACCGCCTGCTGGACAACGACAAGCTGGCCAAGGACGCGGTGTCGCACGCGGAAAACCACGGCATCGTGTTCATCGATGAGATCGATAAGATATGCGCCCGGTCCAGCGAGGGCGGGGGGTTCCGCGGTGGCGACGTCTCCCGCGAGGGCGTGCAGCGTGATCTGCTGCCGCTGATCGAGGGCACGACGGTCAACACCAAGTATGGCCTGGTGAAGACGGATCACGTGCTGTTCATCGCCTCGGGCGCGTTCCATCTGTCCAAGCCGTCGGACCTGCTGCCGGAGTTGCAGGGGCGGTTGCCGATCCGGGTGGAACTGTCGCCGCTGTCGCGGGAGGACATGAGGCGAATTCTGACCGAGCCCGAACACTCCCTGATCAAGCAATACGTGGCGCTGATGGGCACCGAGCGGGTGACGTTGAGCTTCACCGATGAGGCGGTGGACGCGCTGGCCGACCTCGCCTCCGAAATCAACGACCGCGTCGAAAACATCGGCGCTCGGCGGTTGCACACGGTGCTGGAGCGGCTGCTGGAGGAGATCAGCTTCACCGCGACCGACCGGCCGGGGGAGACGATCGAGGTGGACGCGGACTATGTGCGCGACAAGGTGGCCCCGCTGGCGCGGACGGGGGATCTGAGCCGGTTTATCCTGTAGCCTGATGGTTCGCACGTGTGTTATAACATACGTGTGAACCAGAAAGGTTTCCGTCGATGCACACGCTCAAGCTCACCCAGATCGGCAACTCTGTCGGTGTGATCCTACCCCGTGAGCTTCTCACGAAGCTGGGTTTGGTCAAGGGTTCCACGGTCTATGCCATTGAGCAGCCGGATGGCGTGCGCCTGACCACGGCCGACCCCGATTTCGAGGCACAGATGGAGGTCGCGCGCCGCGTCATGCGGGAACGGCGCGCGGTGCTGCGCGAACTGGCGAAGTGACCGTCTGGTTGACGCGGTCGCTGATCCTCGCCGTTCATGAGGAACAGTTGGCCGAACATGGCGGTGCCATGGGCATCCGGGATGAGGGACTGCTGGAATCGGCTCTCGCCCGGCCTCTGAATCGGGCGACCTATGTTGATCCGGACACGGGCGAACTCGCCGCCCTGTATGGGATCGCGATTGCCCGGAATCATCCCTTTGTCGATGGCAACAAGCGAACGGCTTATGTGGCGCTCGAAACGTTCATCTACCTGAACGGGGGCAGCTTCCCTGTCAGCGACGCGGAAGCGGTGGTCATGACCCTCGCCATGGCATCCGGGGAATTGACCGACGAAGAATTCACCGCCTGGGTCCGGGAAAACACCGTCCTCCCGACCTGACCGCCTATCCCCATTCCGTGATCCCGGCGATCCGCGCCCGCGCCACCACGACCGCCGTCCAGACCGCCTGCGGCAGGATCACCAGCAGCGGGACAAAGGGCTTGGCGGCCGACGAGGCCTCAATGAACAGCAGGCTCGCCACCCCGCCGATCACCGCGAAACCCCAATGCACCAGCGTCACGGCCACCGGCGACATCCCCGACCGGTGCGCCACCTGATACAGATGCCCTCGGTGAGGCTGGGTAATCCGCTTGCCCTGCGCCAGGCGCCGGACCAGCGTGAACGCCACGTCGTACAGCACCCCCATCAGCAGCATGGGGACCAGCAGGAACGACAGCTCCACATCGTCGAACCGGCTGGCGACCACGGCCAGCTCCGCCAGGATGAAGCCGCAGAACTGGCTGCCGACATCGCCCATGAAGATCCGCGCCCGAGGGAAATTGAACGGCAGGAACCCCACGATCCCCGCGGCCAGCAGCCCGGCCATGGCATAGGCGAACCAGGTCCCCTCCACCATTGCGATCCAGGCGATGAACAGGCAGGCGATCAACGTCACCCCGCTCGCGAGGCCGTTCAGCCCGTCGATGAAGTTCATCGCGTTGGTCGTGAACACCACCCAGACCAGGGTGACCACGATGCCCAGCGCCCCGAGCTCCACCACCCCCAGGACGGGCAGGCGGATATCGGACATGAACAGCCCGGCCACGATCGCCGTCAGCGCCGCCCCCACCTGGGCGGCCAGCTTGATGGTAAAGGGCCAGTCGTAGCGATCATCCAGCAGGGCCACGACCGCGATGGCCAGGGCCGCGGCGATCACCCCCAGGAAATATGTATCCGCCAGGCGGGCGAAGGACGCGAACAGATACAGCCCGACGATGCCGGCCAGGAACGCGGCGACGATACCGACCCCGCCGCCCTTGGGGGTCGGCTGGTCATGCGCCTTGCGCGCGTCGGGCGTATCCATCATCCGCACGCCGATCATGCCGCGCACCACGAGCGCGGACAGCAAGGCGAGGCCGGCGCCGAACGCCAGATGGCGCAGAAGAGCAATCAGGGTCATGGGAGGCGGCGTGGCTGTTCCGGACAGGCGGGAAGGGACCGGACAACGCCCGGGTGACCACAGGCTGGTATGGGATCGCCGCCTTCAGGACAAGCGTTGGTTTGCCGGGGGTGGCTAGAGCCGCCCCCAGCCATTGTTCAGGAAGCCAGCCGAGCGGCGAGGCCTTTCTTGTAGTCTTCGATGGGCATGAAGCCGGCGTCCTTGCGGCATTGGTCCTCGGTTTCGCGGAGGATTTCGGCATCGGACTTGGACAGGTCCAGCGGCATGGCATGCGGCTGCGGGACGTGGAATGGGGTGTCGAGATAGGCTTCGACCGTGTTGCCCTCCGGGTCCTTGAAATAGCAGGACCAGGCGTTGCCGTGGCTGACCACGCGCATGCCGGTCGCCCCATTGGCCAGCGCCAGCCCATGCACTTCCCGGAGTTGCCCGAGGGTGTCGACCATGAAGGAGATCTGGTTGATCGGGTTATAGCCCGTGGTATCGGGCCGGCCGCTGACCAGCACGAACTGGTGGTGGTTCTCGGGGCTGGAGCTCATGAAGGTCAGCTCGATCCCATTGCGGCCCTCGCCGCTGTCGGTGACGAGCAGGCCGAGCACGGTCTGGTAGAAATTGACCAGATTCGGCTTGTCGTGGGCGTAGACTCCGACATGCGCAAGACGAGCGTGAATGGCTCCCATGGTCCGTCCTCCTGGATTGGTTGGAGGCATTCAAGGTCGGTTGGGGGTTGGGCGCAAGACGGGGGGAGGGGGGTCACAGCCCCAACGCCCCGTCTTGTGCGCCGTACCAAGGTCGGACAGAACCGTTCCACCCCACCGACCAAAAGGCCTCCGTCCTGCTAGCCGTCCTGACAATCGCCCTCCCGGTCTTCGGCCTCATCTTCGCCGGCTTCGTCACAGCGCGCATGGGCGGCCTCGGCCCCGCGGCGACCGAGGCCCTGAACATGTTCGTCGTCTACCTGGCCCTGCCGGCGGTCCTGTTCCACGCGATGGCACACATCAACCCCGCCGACCTCGCCCATCCGGGCCTGCTCGCGGCTTTCGGCGGCGCCATCATCGTGCCTTTCGTCCTGTCCCTCGCCATCTCCCGCTGGTTCGGCGTCAACCTGGGCAACAGCGCGATCCAGGCCCTCGGCGCCACCTACAGCAACGTCGGGTACATGGGCATTCCGCTCTGCCGCATGGCCTTCGGTGACGCCAGCCTGGTCCCCGGCGTGATCACCATGGTCATCACCGCCTGCCCGCAATTCGCCGTCGCCGTCTCTCTGCTGGAAGTCGATCGCCCCGGCCGCCCCGGCGCCGGCGCCATCGCCAAACGGGTCGGCCGAGCGCTGGTGCGCAATCCGTTGTTGATCGCCCCGGTCGCGGGGCTGGGGGTGGCGCTGCTGGGGTGGGAACTACCGGTCGCCATCGACCGGTTCCTGCTGTTGCTCGGCGCCGCCGCCACACCCTGCGCCCTGGTCGCGACAGGCCTGATGCTGTCGGAAACCGCCGAACGTTTCCAATATCTACTGGTCGGGCGGCTGGTCTTCCTCAAGCTGCTGGTCAAGCCGGCGATCGCCTGGGTCATCGCCTTCCATCTGGTGGAGATGCCACCGGCCTGGGCGGAAACCGCCGTCCTCATGGCCGCCCTTCCCACCGGCGCCGGCGCCTTCATCCTCGCTCGGCTTTACGGGCGAGAGGCCGCGTCGACCTCCGGCACCATCCTGGTTTCCACGGTCCTGTCCTTTGTCACGCTGTCCGTGCTGCTGACGCTCCTGACTCAGCCGGGGCAATAATTCGACATCGGGCACACAGGCGTCATCCGCGTTCAGGGTTTGTTAACCCGATCCTGTTGCCATGCCCCATCGCCGCATGGGGGTGAAGATGACAGCCGACTCGATGGAAGCACGCATCACGCAGGCCTTGCGGGACGTCGCGCGAGAACATGACCTGACCCTCGGGAGCCATCGTCTGTATGGCAACGGGGACACGATCGTCGCGCTTCATCGCAAGCAACAGCCCGAGCGCATCGCCGCGCTGCTGCCGATCGACCAGACCCTGCGCCAGCGGATCACCGAGATCGGGCATACCAAGGCGGGCCTGCGCCGCGTCCTCCGCGCTGATGCCTTCGATGGCGAAACGAGCCACGACAACGCGCGCGAACTCTGCCGCCTGGGCCTGATCGGCTGCCACGCCTTGACCGAGTTATTGCCGAGGGAGGCGATCGGCGAAGGCCTGTGCGTCCGCGTCCTGTTCGACGACCCGGGGGTGGAAATCGCCACGCAAGGCGAGTCCGCGGTCGGCGTCAGCCTCGGCCCCGACGTCGTGCGGCTGTTGTGGCAGTTCCGGCCGGCGGATCGCTTTGCCCGCGCGTTCCATTTGTTTCACCGCCAGATCATGCCGGCGGCGGCTCAACGCGCCAGCGGATAGACCTCCGACAAGGCCAGGCCGCGCACGCGCACGCCATTGGGCATCGTTGCGTCGTAGGACTGATGGTGGTGGCCGTGGACGATCAGTGACGCCCCGGCCGCCGCCGCCAGTTCATCGATGACCGCAAATCCGTGCGGATGGCTGGTCGGCGCCTCATGCGAGACCAGGATGTCGAAGCGCTGGCCGGCCAGGCGTTCGAGGTCCTCGGGGAAGATCGTGTCGCGGTGCCACAGCGGCAGGCCGCCGCGCCAGGTCTCATCAGGGCGCAGGGCGCTTTGGAACGCGGCGCGGGTCGCGAACCGAGGCGGCTCGATCCGGTCGGAGGGGCCATCAGCGCGCGGATACCAGACGCGGGGCTTGAACACGCCCGGCAGGCCGGCGATGCGCAGGCCGGCGATTTCGGTGACCCGCAGGCCCAGGTCGCCGCCGGGATGGGCGGTGACGAGGTGATCGAAGGTCTGCTCGGTGTCGGTGTCGTGGTTGCCGAGGATCCAGCGCACGTCCCAGCCCACCGCCAGCAAGGGCGCCAGCACGGTGGGCAGCGGGGCGGGGCAATCGCAGTCCCCGACGATGATCAGCGTGCCCGGCGCGTGATCCAGGCAACCGCGGATTATGGGTGAGAAATTCCGGTGCGGATCACCCGCGAACAGGATCGGGCGCATCGGCGATCCGTCCGGCTTATTGCGCCGCGACGGTCAGGAACGTGGTCAACACCGAGCCATCGCGCAGCAGCCGGACCTCGATCTGCGTGCCGATCCTGTCGGCGCCCAGGAAGGCCCGCAGCGCGTGCGACCCGCTGGTCGAGTAGCCATTCAACGCCAGCAGCACATCCCCGACGCGCAGCCCGGCCTGATCCGCCGGCCCGCCATGGGTGATGTTCACCACCATCCGACCGGATGTCTGGCCTGCGCGCGGCACCAATGGCTCCGGCACCGTGATCGGTTGCAGCGCGACGCCGAGCCAGCCGCGCCGTCCGGCTGTTCCACTGGCCGAGCCGTTGGTGGGGGTGGCCTGGGCGGGGGCGTTGGATGGGGCAGGGGCGGTGGCATGGGCCTGAACCGGCGCGGCCGAGGCGCCGCCCGGTTCGGCATGGCGCGCGATCGCGGCAAAAGGAACCAGCGCCATCTGCCCGGTCCCTTGGCTGACCGCCATGCCCAGGAGCCGCCCGGCGGTATCCACCACCGCGCCTCCGGCCTCCGACTCGCCGGCATGGATGTCGAGCAGTGGCCCGGTTTCGCCGTTGGCGCGTGACCGGCCATGAACCATGCCCATGCGCGCGGTCGGGGAACCGTCGAAGCTCGCGCCGATCAGGACGACCAGGCTGCCGACGGCAAGCTCTCCCGCCCCAACGGCGCCCGGCGCGGCAACCGGCGCATCCAGCCGCAGCAGCGCCAGGTTAAGCTCCGGATCACGCGGCGCCGCGCGGGCGGCCATCATGGTGCCGGAGGACAGAATGACGCTGTAACCATCCTGCGCTGGCAGCGCCTGGTCCACGGTCACGATCGTGTCGGAGCGCCAGTGTATACCGGTGATGTGGCGGTTCGGGCCGACACGGATCGCGGTCACCAGAGGCGCCGCGGTAGCCACGAGGTTGGCCATCGCGTTGGAGAAGTCTGGCAGTCCCTGGATCATCGCGCCGTCACACCGTCGTTACCACAGCCTCATCATGCATGCTGTGTCGCAGCATTACGCCAATTTGTGAACAGTTCCGCATCAGAAAAGCGTCAATCGGTGGAAAGAAAGAGACTGGGCGCGGGGATGCGGCGGCGTGCCACATCCCTCGGTTGTCGTTGAGTGGGCAATACGCGTCATGCTTTTGATAGATAGTAATTCTTGTACATATCCCGCAGAGTCGTCTTTTGCAGCTTGCCCGTTGCGGTGTGGGGCAGGTCGGGCACCACCAGCACCTCATCCGGCAGCCACCATTTGGCGATCTTGCCCTCATACACGCTCAGCACCGCGGCGGGGTCGATCGTGTGGCCGGGGCGGGCGACCACCAGCAGCAAGGGACGCTCATCCCATTTCGGGTGCAGGGCGGCGATCACCGCGGCTTCGGCCACGTCGGGGTGCGACACGGCGATGTTCTCCAGCGTGATGGAGCTGATCCATTCGCCGCCGGACTTGATCACGTCCTTGGAACGGTCCGTGATCTCCATGAACCCTTCCGGGTCGATCGTGGCCACGTCGCCGGTGGCGAACCAGCCATCCGAATCCAGCGCGCTGCCGGGGGCCTCTCCGAAATAGGCGCTGGTGACCCACGGGCCCTTCACCTTCAGGTCGCCGAACGCCTTGCCATCCCACGGGAGTTCGGCGCCCGCCGCGTCGACGATCTTCATGTCGAGGCCCGGCAGCATGCGCCCCTGCTTCATCGTATGCGCGGTGAGGTCGGCACCTTGCAGCCCGACCTGCCCGACCTTGGGCGCGTTGTAGGTGCCGACGGGGGACAGCTCCGTCATGCCCCAGCCGTGTTCGACCGCCACGCCGTATTCTTCCCGGAACGCATCGACCAGCAGCGGGGGCGCGGCCGATCCGCCGGTCATGATGCGGGGTTTGTAATCCAACTTCTCCCCGCTCGCGCGCAAATGTTGCAGCAGGCCGAGCCAGATGGTGGGCACGCCGCAGGTCATGGTGACGCGTTCGGAGTTCAGCAGGTTGGACAGGCTCGCGCCATCCAGATGCCTGCCGGGCATGACCATGGAGGCGCCGACGAGGGCGCTCGCATAGGGAATCCCCCAGGCGTTGACATGGAACATCGGCACGACGGGCAGGATGCGGGTGGTGGCGCGCATGCCGATCACGTCGGGCAGGGCGATCGCGTAGGCGTGCAGGGTGGTGGAGCGGTGGCTGTACAGCACGCCCTTGGGCCGCCCGGTCGTGCCGGAGGTATAACAAAGCGCGCTGGCGGTATTCTCATCGAACGACGGCCAGGCGTAGTCGTCGTCCGCGGCGTCCATCAGCGTGTCGTAGCAATGCAGCGTCATGCCGGGTGCGAGGGTCACATCCGGCATGTTGGCCGCGTCGGTCATCATGATGACGTGACGGACATGGTCCTTGATCGCGGGGGCGATGGCGGTGATCAGGGGGGCGAAGCTGCTGTCGGCGAACAGGATTTTGTCGGCCGCGTGGTTGACGATATAGCCGATGTCGTCGGGATGCAGGCGCGGGTTGATGGTATGGCAGATCGCGCCCATGCCGGGGGCGGCGTAGTAGACCTCCAGATGCCGGAACCCGTTCCAGGCGAGGGTGGCGACGCGATCATGCTGCTCCACCCCCAGTTTCCCCATCACCTTCACGAGCCGCCGCGCTCGGCTTTCCGTTTCGGCCCAGGTGGTGCGGTGGGTGGCGCCTTCGTGATCGCGGGAGACGATTTCCGCGGTGGCGTGATGGCGTGCCGCATGGAGCAGGAGCGACGAGATCATCAGGGGATGCGGCTGCATCAGGCCGAGCATTTTGGGTTCCTCCGCGGGTGGTCGGTTGGGAGGATTATAGGATGGTTTGGGGGTGGGGGGCCATGGTGCTGGTGGCCTCCTCGTCGTGGTGGCCGACGGGCCACCAACCACGACTGTCCCGCCCCACTGCCCGCTGGGTCACCGCCGCGCCATCACCAGCGTTACGAGGCCAAGCAGGTAGTAGAGGTTCCCGATGATCGCATGATCAACGCCGGTGGAGACGCACAGGCCGAGGGCGGTGTAGAATGCGCCGTGGATGATCAGGTGGGGGTCGTGGTGGGTCATCGCCGAAGTCCTTTCGGTCAGGGTTCGACGATTCAATGATCATGTAGTCGGCGGCGGCTCGATACGTTCGGCAAAGGAATTCCATACGCCCGTGTGCGTTTGGGTTGGGCTGCCGGTGCCCCCGATCCGGAATTTCCGGAAAACCTTGGCGGTACCTGTTCCGCTCGGCCGCTGGTTGCCGCAGGCTTCGATCGGAAGGCCACCATTGGCGGGGGCGCTTGTTCGAGTTGTTGCGAGGGGAAGGAGATGTGCGTGTCCCGAGATCATGGTCGCCCGGAAAGTGTTGGTGCCTCGGTCCCTGCGTTCGCGGTGATGTTCCGCACAGTCCTGAGCGCGGACGTCGGCAGGCCGGCGGACAGCCTGACCGCCGATGACCAGCGGCTGAAGCTGTTCATCAAGGACTTGACCGAACATATGCGAAAGAACGGTTCAGACCTGAATTCCGTTCCTCTGGCCAAGAGCCTCGTGAACTGGTGCCGCGGCGACTCCGTGCCCTACTGGAACCGTTTCGAACCGGTCTACGACTTCCTGTTCAACGGCAAACCGAATGACCCCCACCGTGCCCGTCTGCGCGAAGCCTGGGGCGTTGCTGATGCCGCGCGCAGTGCTGGTCTGGGTAAGCCTCGCCGCAGCACCGCCGCCAACCTGGATGGCCCGGAACCCGGCGTCTCCGACTTCGACGCCAAGGGGGAGGAGCCGCTGCAACAAGGCCTCGCGGAACTGCGGATCGACCCGCCGGCCCGGGGCGGCAACAAGCCCAGCCTCGTGGATATCCGCATCGCCATCGCCTTCGCGGAATGCGAGGACATGGTGGAAGGGCAGGGGATAACCCTCGCCTTGACCGATGCAGCCCTGGTGCCGTCCTACGCCGCCGGCTGCGCGCCGGAACTGAACAGCCGAGCGGGCGAGGGCGAGAATGGGTGCGAGGGCTTGGTGCTGCGTGCGGGACAATGGCTTGTCACGGGCCCCCGCAACGAAGCCGGCCATTTGGACGGCGAACCGCTCGACGCCAGTCAACCGCTGCTGACCCTGCGCGTGCCGGGGCAGGAGACGGATGGCCTCTCCCTGACCCTCCGCAGCAAGCCCAAGGCGTTGGTGGTGATCCCCGACGACCCCGAGGATGAATCCCGCATCACCAAGGACAAGCTGCTGCAACTGCTGCTGCAACGCGTCCAGGCTTCCGACAAAGACGGTTGGATCACCTGGGGCCGCGCTGGGCTGCATCGGAAGAAGCCGGCATGAGTATGGGGACTGACATCGACCCCGCGCGGGTGTGTTCACGAAGGTTGCCTAGGCGGCCGGCTATCGGGTATTCAGAACGAATGAAGAACGCACTAACCGTTGGCGAACCCCGCCCGGATTTTTTCACACGGTCCAACCCCATGTCCGGTGAGAACCCTCCTTCCCCCTCCCCCCTTGAGGGGGAGGGCCGGGGTGGGGGGTCTAGCGGCACGAACCACCGGTCATCCCTCCCCACACCATCCCTCCGCGCGGGCGTTTCCGTCCCCCAATCCCCAGCCGGTGCCGTTGGGACCCCCCACCCCAACCCTCCCCCTCAAGGGGGGAGGGGGCGTTTGGGGGGTTTTTCGTACGGTCCAACCCCATGTCCGGTGAGAACCCGCCGCGTCCGGGGAAAATGCACGCGGTATGACCCCATGCACCGTGAGACCGCTCCTCCTTCACTTGAGGGGGAGGGTCGGGGTGGGGGGTCTAGCGGCACGGGCCATCGTTTATCCCTCTCCACTCGCCCCGTCCGCGCGGGCGTTTCCGTCCCCCGATCCGTGGCCGGTGCGGTTGTTACCCCCCACCCCGGCCCTCCCCCTCAAGGGGGGAGGAGGCGTTGGGGGGATTTTTTGCATGGTCGTACCCCATGTCCGGTGAGGATTGGCCCCCGTGCCTCCCTCCCGGACCATCCCGTCGGACCAGCGGCATGAAACTCTCCGAGGCCCAACGCGCCCGCGTCCGCCGCCTGCTCGGCAGCAACAGCACCAGCTTCGTCGATCTCGCCCGAGCGGCTGAACTGGACCCCGGGACAGCGTTCCGAGAAGCGGACCTGCGTCGGATCAACTTCGGCGCCGACGACCTGGCCGGGTTCGACTTCACCGGCGCCGATCTGCGCGGGGCCAATCTGTCCCATGCCCGGGGGCTGGACCGGCTGATCCTGGACGGCGCGCGGACGGATGATGCGACGCGGGGTTTCATCATCCGGGACTTTCCCGATGGGCCGGAGATGGTGCTGATCCCGCCCGGAACCTTCCTGATGGGCGCGCCGGAGGAAGAGTCGAAACGGGAGAAAATCGGCAAATACGACGACCGCGCCCGCCCCGTGCATCGAGTGACCATCACCCGCCCCTTCCTGCTCGGCCGCTATCCCATCACGCGCGGCCAGTTCGCGGCCTTTGTCTGGGCGACGGATAGCCCGCTCACGGAATGGAAAAACTCAGGCTTCGAGCAGGACGACAGCCACCCGGCGGTCGCCATCAGCCACGACGATGCCATGGCCTATATCGGATGGGCCTCCGCCCAATGCGCCAAGGATTACCGCCTGCCGAGCGAGGCGGAATGGGAATATGCCGCGCGGGCCGGCACGGTCACGGCGCGGTATTGGGGGGATGGGCGACAGGACGCGTGGCGCTATGCCAATGCCGCCGATGAATCGCTGCGACGGGCGAGGAATCACGAACCGGACCCGGACCGCTATTTCCCTGGTGACGATGGTTACGCCCATACCTCGCCGGTTGGGTCGTTTCTGCCCAACGCCTTTGGCCTCTACGACATGCTCGGCAATGTGCGGGAGTGGTGCGCCGATCATTGGCACGACAGTTACGACGGCGCCCCCACGGACGGTGCCCCATGGACACCCCTGGGTAGTGAAGGCCGCCGGTCCCTGCGGGGCGGTTCCTGGTTCAGCATTCCAAGCTACGTCCGCGCCGCCCACCGCGTCGGGGTCGGCACCGGCGACCGGGACACGGACACCGGCTTCCGCGTGGCCAGAACACTGTAACATCCTAAATCTTAGACTCTTTACATCTTGCGGAGGTTAACCACACGACTCCCCCACCGGGGGGGGGAATCGATTTTTTAGAATCCCTCCCCCAACAAATGCACCACCAACTCCCGCCGAGACCCAACCCGCCGGTGCTCCCAAACATCAACCGCCTGCCATGTCCCCAACACCAGCCGCCCCTCCACCACCGGGATCGACACTTGGGTCAAAGTCAAAGCCGCCTTGATATGCGCCGGCATGTCATCTGGCCCCTCATCGGCATGGCGGTAACCGGCCCCCTCCGGCACCAACCGGTTCAGGAAGTCCACCAGGTCCGCCCGCACATCGGGGTCCGCGTTCTCCTGCACGATCAACGAGGCCGAGGTATGCCGCCACCACACCGTCAGCAGCCCGGTCTCGATCCCCTGTTCCGCCACAAAGGCGCGTAGCCGGCCGGAGACATCCGTCAGCCCCGGCCCGCTGGTGTTGATCGTCAGGGTTCGCACCGCCTGTCGCATCCTGAATTCCGCGCCTAAAGAAGCTCAATTCCCCGTTTACCTTGCAGAATCAGAGAGATATTCTGCATTCGTAAATCCGAAACCATCACCAACGGGGTGCGCGATGCTGGCGCAAGGTCTTCTCGGTTTCCAGTATGAATCCGACCGC
>CAMCDA010000032.1 GCA_945873195.1 Asaia bogorensis | reverse complement strand
CACGCGATCATCGAACCGCTCGACCATTACGTCAGAGCTCGCCTGCGCCCTGCCTGATTGGCGCAAGCACGGTTGTTTCCGTCGCCCGTTTGACCGCCGGCGTTCGGAGAACCCGCCACCTGCGTGCCCGTGGTTGTGCCCCTATTACGAATTTGCTTTTTCTTGTGGTTATAGGCACTTCTTTGGACACGAACGGTTTAACAGCTCAACCCCGGCCGCACGCGCGTTGCAAGCGCGCAGGTCTCGCCCAGCTTCCCGGCCAACCGAGAGCACGAGGCGACCAGGCGGTCGAGCGACGTGTTGCCCTTACCCGGACGTGGGCAATGGAGACCGCCACTCTCCTGCGGTCCAACCGGCCTCGCACGCCTGGTCAGGCAGGTTGTCGGGCGCCTGGATGTTTCCGTCGTCTAACTTATCGATCAGCGTCCCGGTGTTCCCCGTATTCTCATCTGGGCCGCAGCAGTCGGCGCACACCATCCGGGCGCAGGCGTCGTAGATGTCCCCCCCCGCCGTCGGTCCTCGGACGGCAGCCGCAGCGCACGCACGTCGTCCGCGTGCTGGCCGAACAGCGGCGGGTGGCCAAATAATGCATATGTCGAATGTAATCGCTTTCCTGATCCTGTAGCCTGCGCGCATAAACAAGAACCGGTGATGGACGGCAACAGTCCACGCTATTAGGGAGGTTAGAGAAAATGGCATTGATCAAACGCCGTACCATGGCAGGCGGCCTCGGCGCTGCTGCGATCATCGGGCGCTCCCAGGCCCAGACCACCGACTGGCCGAACAGGCCGGTGCGCGTCATCGTCCCCTACGCTCCCGGCGCCGGCACGGACTTCATAGTGCGCGCCGTGGCAGAACGCCTGTCCCGCCAGACCGGGCAGCAATTCGTCGTCGAGCACAAGGGCGGCGCGGCCGGGGCGCTGGGCGCCGAGACGGTCGCGAAGGCGGTGAAGGACGGGTACACCATCCTGATGACGCCACAAGCGCCGATTCAGGTGATCCCGCATCTGCGCAAGCTAGCCTACAACCCGATGATCGACTTCGTCGTTGTCGGGCGCATGGGCGAGTCGATCTCGGGCTATGCCGCCCATCCCTCGGTCGGCGTCAAGAACTTGGTCGAGTTCATTGAGCTGGCGAAAAAGAACCCGGGAAAATACACGTTCGCCACGGCCGGCGTCGGTTCGGTCAATCATCTGCGGGCCGAGACTCTGAAGTTGATGGCCGGGATCGACCTGCTGCACGTCCCCTATCGTGGCGTCGGGGAGGCGTTGCCTGACCTGCTGGCCGGCAATGTCACGACGATGTTCGACACCAACGTCTTCCCGCACGCGAAATCCGGCAAGCTTACGATGCTGGCCGTCCTGCAGGATGAGCGCTACACGGAATTCCCCGACGTCGCCACGATGAAGGAGCAAGGGCTGCCGAATTACGACGTCCCAGTCTGGTACGGGGCTTATGCGCCAGCCGGCGTGCCGCGGCCAATCTTGGAGAAATTGCGCAATGAGATTGCGACCCTCCACACGGACTTGGAATTTCATGAAAAGCAGTTCGCCGGCGGCATCAAGATTTATAAGGAAAACATGTCACTGGAACAGCTTAAGGTGAAGGTCGAGGCTCAGTCGCTGTATTTCGCCGACCTGATCAAGCGGGCGAATATCAGACTGGATTAGGGCGAGAACCTGCTTGTCACCGGTGCGTTGATCGTCTGAATAAGACGGGGAGGCACGGGCCGACGAGCCACGGTCGGTCCAGGCGCACGCCAGCGTCGGGATCTTCCCGACGCCCCGCCCGGCATCCGCCCCAAGACATTAGCTGCCATGCTCCTCCAGCGCGGCTCACGTCCAGCGTAATCGGCCAATCAGCTCGACCAGATCGCCTGTCAAGATTTCGGGCATGTTTCAGCCTTGCTTCCTCGCGGGGGTAGAGAACCGAGCGGATCATGACAAAACCATTCGCGCCGTGCTCGGATCGAAAGTCCCCCGAGATTTTTTGCGTCACTTTCGTCATCCAACCGTTCCGCTCCACAGGTTGTCTATTACAGACTCTGAACGTCGAGTCAGCAGTAGTACCTTTGCACAGTGATTTCGACTCTTTGAACGAGCCTTACCGATCAATCCCGGCGTTGACGAACTGCGTCGGCCAACCGGTCAAAATCACTGTGCAGAGGTAGTAGACGATGCTCCGCCACGCTGTGGTCGGCGCCAGCGCCAGTGGTTCGATCCTTGCCGGTCGCCTGTCAGAGAACCGCGATAGATTGACGCTGCTGTCTTAAGGGGGACGGGACTGTTTAGATCCAGCGTTGCTCCCTGACGACATCCAGGACTCCCATGGCCTCGACCGATCGCCCATTGATCAGACCACTATTCCCACCAAACGGAAACCGGAGTAGACAGATCACAAGTAATAAAATTCGCAGGGAGGCGACAATGCTAAAAGACAATTTCCGACGAATGCTGACGCATGCGGCGCTGTGCGGATTTGTCCTGGTTTGGGCATCGTGGTTCGATCTTGCGTCGGCGTCAGCACAGGATGTGAACTGGCCAAACCGACCGATCAAGATGATTGTGAACTATGGGCCAGGCGGATCATCGGACAACTCCATCCGTCCCCTCGGCTCGGGCCTGTCGGCAGCTCTAGGTCAGCAGATCGTCATCGAGAACAAGGGCGGCGCGGCCGGCGCGATCGGTGCCGAGGCCGCGCAGAAGTCGCCGCCAGACGGCTATACATTCCTGGTGACGCCCGTGGCGGCGCTGATGATCCTGCCGCAGGTACGCAAGACACCTTATGACCCGTTCAAGGACTTCGTCCCGGTCGTCAAGCACGCGGACGCCATCTCGCCGCTGACCGTGCATCCCTCTACCGGTATCCGGTCATTGAAGGAATTGGAGGCCTACGGCAAAAAGAATCCTGGCAAGTTGACGTTTGGCGGCGTCGGGCTGGGCACCTCAACGCAGCTTGTCGCGTTGATGGTGAACCAGACGCTGGGGATCGATATTCTGTATGTCCCCTATCGCGGTGCGGGAGAGGCATTGCCCGACATCCTGGGCGGAGTCGTGCAGGTCTTCGTGGACCCAAGCGGACTGCCGCACGTGGCGGCCGGAAAGCTCAATATCCTGGGCGTGTTCAATGCCTCCCGGCACCCGGACTATCCCGATACTCCCTCGATGCATGAGGTGTATCCGGCGCTGGACATCGCGTCCTGGTTCGGGATCTTCGCCCCCGCCGGCACGCCACGGCCGATCGTGGACAAGTTCAACGCGGCGGTGACGGCGCTGGTGAAGACGCAAGAGACGCAGACGCAGATGCTGAAATTCGCTCTGCGTGGGACGAGCAACACCCCCGAGGCGTTCGCGGCACTGATGAAATCGGACTATGCGCGCTATGGCGAGTTGATCACGAAATACAAAATCACGATGGAATGATCCGGCAAACAAAAAGGAAAAATCGAGCATGCGACATATCCTGACCGTGCTTACCGCGACCGCTTGGTGCGTGCTTGCCTTTCCGTCAACGGGCTGGGCGCAAGGGGGGGTGTGGCCGAACAAGCCCGTCCGCATTATCGTCAACTATCAGCCGGGCGGGTCGACCGACAACGCGACCCGCGCCTATCTGCCGCATTTGTCGGCGGCTCTGGGGCAGCAGGTGGTGATCGAAAACAAGGGCGGTGCGGCGGGCGCCATCGGCGTCGAGGCGGCCGCCAAGTCGACGCCCGATGGCTACACATTCGTTGCGACGCCGACCGCCACGATGACGATCGTACCACAGGCGCGCAAGGTCAGTTACGACCCGTTCAAGGACCTGGCGCCCGTATCAAAGTTCTGCGACTACACGGCGTTGCTGACGGCACATCCGTCGCTGGGCGTCAACAGTTTGCGGGAACTCGCCGAGCTGTCCAAGCGCAAGCCGGGGACGTTGAATTTTGGCGGCGTTGGTGTCGGTACGCTGACCCAACTCATCGTGATCATGCTGAACAAGGAAGCAGGGATGGACCTCGCCTATGTGCCCTATCGTGGTGCCGGGGAAGCCTTGCCCGACATTCTCGCCGGCGTCGTGACCACCTATCTCGATCCCAATGCCCTGCCCCATGTCGCGGCCGGAAAGCTCAAGCTGCTCGCGGTTGTCGACCGGGTGCGCCATCCCGACTTCCCCACCACGCCGATGATGAGCGAGATCTACCCGGCCCTCGATTTCGTCGGCTGGTTCGGCATCTACGCGCCAGCCGGCACCCCGCCAGAGATCACCAAGCGCATGTCCGATGAGCTGAACAAGGTCTCGGCTATGCCCGACATCCAGGCGCATCTGCTGAAATTCGCCATCCGTCCGACCATCAGCTCGCCTGAGGATCTCGCTCGCGAGTCGAAACGCGACTGGGACCGCTACGGTGCCCTGATCCGCGCGGCGAACATCAAGCTGGAATAGCGCGCAACTGCTGTTGGTCCCGGGTAGCGGTCTGGCGTGGGGTAACCATTCGCATTCCTCAGGCGAAAACCGCGTTTGCCTCTGCTGTTGTCGGTCGTCACCTGGACGTGCGACGATACAGTAACGAAACAGCCCGGAACCGTCGCATGTCCCCTGCGCGGTCGGCGGCCCGTTGCGAAGCGTTGACGCGAGCGCCATCGCGGCATCGAGCTCACGTTCCAAGGGGTCATCGGTATTCGGGCCATCTCCTCTGGACCCACGGTGACGTCAAGCCACGGCACCCCGAGCCAGCGCCTTGGTCCGAGCCGCAAACGCGCTGCCGTCCGCGTCGATGATGTGTCGGCGGTCACGCAACCTGTCCTCAAGGCAGACCGCTTTCCGCGTGCGGAGGGCTGACATACGTGCTAACGCTCACTTGGTTTCATGAAACCACGTCGCGCCGACCCGAGAACGCCAAGAATAAATTCAAACAACAAGGACGGATACAGGCCGTCCGCGCTACTTACGGGAGGTTGTCATGTCCCAAGCAGGACGCGCCATTGCGCGCGCCTTTGTGATTGCATTGGCCCTGATGGCGGCCAGTCCCGCCGTCGCCCAGAAATCGGGCGGCACGCTCAAGGTTCACTTCTTCGATAGCCCCGCCGGCATGTCGATCCACGAGGAAACCACCATCGCTGCCCAGGGGCCGATGATGGGAGTCTTCAACAACCTGGTCATGTACAACCAGTCCGTCCCACAAACCTCAATGAATAGCATCGTCCCCGACCTTGCCACAAAATGGGCCTGGGACGCGACGGGAACCGCGCTGACCTTTGCGCTGCGCGCCGGCGTGAAATGGCATGACGGCAAGCCGTTCACCGCGCGCGATGTCAAATGCACCTGGGACCTGCTGATCGGGGCGGGAACCGAACGGCTGCGGATCAACCCGCGCAAGGCCTGGTACGGCAATCTGCGGGAGATCACGACGAACGGCGACCACGAGGTCACGTTTCACATGAACCGGCCGCAGCCGGCCTTCATCGCCATGCTCGCCTCGGGGTTCTCGGTGGTCTATCCTTGCCACATCCCGCCCGCGCAGATGCGCCAGAACCCGGTCGGCACGGGTCCATTCAAATTCGCCGAATTCAAGCGCAACGAGTTGATCCGCGTGGTCCGCAACCCCGACTACTGGAAGCCGAACCGGCCATTCCTGGACGGCATCGAATGGGTGGTCATCAAGAACATCTCGACCGCGTCCCTGACCTTTGTCGCCGGTAAGGTCGACATGACGTCGCCCTTCCTGTTTCAGGTGCCAATGCTTAAGGACACCAAGGAGCAGTCACCACAGGCAACCTGCAAGCTGGTGCCAACCAACGTCCAGCGCAACGTCATCCTCAACCGCTCGGCGCCCCCCTTCAACAACCCGGACCTTCGGCGCGCGGTGGCGCTCGTGCTCGATCGTAGCGCGTTCATCGACACGTTGACCCACGGCAAGGCCGATATCGGCGCCGTCATGCTTGCCCCGCCCGAGGGCATATGGGGCATGTCGCGGGAGCAGATCGAGCAACTTCCGGGCTACAATCCCGATCTCGCCGCCAATCGCAAGGAGGCACGCGCGCTGATGGAGAAACACGGCTACGGGCCGACGAAACGGCTCGCGCTGAAGGTTTCGACCCGCGACATACCGCCGTTCCGCGACCCGGCGGTGATCCTGATCGATCAGCTCAAGGAAATCTATATGGATGCCGAACTGGAGACCATAGAGACGACCGCCTGGTATCCCAAGGTGGTCAAGAGGGACTACACGATCGGCATGAACCTGACCGGTAACGGAATTGACGATCCGGACCAGACGCTGCTTGAAAACTATGCCTGCGGCTCGCAAAGCAACTATGACGGATACTGCAACCCCGAAATGGACAAGCTGTTCGAGGCGCAATCGCGTGAGGCGGACCAGGACAAGCGCAAGAAGCTGGTCTGGGACATCGAACGTCGCCTGGCCGAGGATGTCGCCCGACCGGTGTTGTTCCATGGCCGTTCAGGTACATGCTGGCACTCTTACGTACAGGGCTACGAGCCGACGGTGAACAGCATCTACAATGGCCTGCGGATGGAGGACGTCTGGATGAACCGCTGACGCTCGGCCGGCACGCGGGGCTGTTCGTCGGACCTGCCGGCGCGGTGCGTTTCCCCGATACCGCCCGAGACCGCTGGGCAACGGTGCGCGGCAGGCTCGGGTGAGCGTTCCGGAGTTGCCGCGTCTGCCGCCTTGCCCGCTAGAACGGGATCGTCGGCTCATCGTAAACCGTACCAGATCTACCGACCGACCGACCGAAAAACCGCTCGCGTATCCGCGTAGCAATGGTGCTATAATTCTGGAGCCAACCGCCGCTGCGCAACGGCAGGGCAAGTAATCAAAGAAGCGTCCGGGCACTAACCGGATCGCACAGGGAGTGACAGGGCGATGGACGAATCCGATGTTACCGTGCTGCCGTTTGCCATGGGTCGCCGTGGCGTTATCCTGAGCGGGGCGGCGCTGGCGTCGCAACTGGTGCATGGCGGGCCAGCGCTCGCGCAGGGGGGCCGAAACGCCAAAGGGAAATTCGTGCTCGCCTGGCACACCGCGATGGCTCCGCGCTGGCTCGACCCTATGGAGCATGACGGGGCGGCCACACCGGACAATTTCCTGATGGCGCTGCACGACGCGCTGATCAAGAACTCCGGCAAGGTCCTGTATGACCATCCGTCATTGGCAGAAAGCTACGATTTCGCCGCCGATTCCCGTAGCTGCACGTTCAAGCTGCGCCCCGGCATCAAGTTCCATAACGGCGAACCGGTCACACCCGAAGACGTGAAATGGAGCTATGAAAACTACCGCGGCGCGCTGTCGGCGATCCTGAAGGCGAAGACCCGCGACGTCGAGATCGTCGATCGCCAGACGGTGCGATTCAACTTCGTCGAACCCTTCCTGGATTTCCCCCTGCTCGTCGGGTCGTCCAATGTCTGCGGCGCGGGCTGGGTCGTGCCGGCGAAATACTACCAGCAGGTCGGCCCCGACGTGTTCAAGCGACGCCCCATCGGCGCTGGCCCCTATCGCCTGGTCAACCAGGAAGCTGGCGTTAAGCTGGAAATGGAAGCGTTCGCCGACTACTACCGCCCCGTCCACATCAAGAATTTCACCATCATCTCCGTGCCAGAGGCCGCGACCCGGCTGGCCATGCTGGAACGCGGAGAGGCCGACATCGTCTACGGCATTCCCGGCGAACTGCTCGACCGGGTGCGCAAGAACAACAAGCTGATGCTTGCCCCCCGGGTCTCCGGCAGTTACTGGCTGGAGTTTCCCGGCTTCCACGACCCCAAGAGTCCGTTCCACGACAAGCGCGTACGCGAAGCGGTCAGTTTGGCCGTCGATCGTCCCGCATTGAACGAGGCCGAGTTCCAGGGCATGGGCCGCAACAGCGGCAACTGGATCAACGACGACGTCCAGTACGGACTGGCATGGCCGGAGTTCAAGCGCGACCTGGCGCGGGCAAAACAGCTCCTGGCCGAGGCCGGCCATCCCAACGGCTTCACCGTCGATTGGTTCACCGCCAACCCGCCCTTCTATCCGCGTGCCGAACGTATCGTTTCCCAGCTTCAGGAAGCCGGCATCCGCTGCAAGATCCAGATCATGGAACGCGGCGCCTTCCTGCAGAAGACCCGCCAGAACCTCAAGCAATGGCCTGGCGTGCAGATCATCATGCAGGGCGCGCGCATCGGCGGTTCATGGGCCAACTGGTACGACGGATTCTTCCGCCACGGCGGCAACAATGTCTCGGACCGGATCAACGTCCCTGAACTCGACGCCAAGTTCGTCCGCTACCAGGCATCCAGCGTGCCCGACGAACGCAAGCAACTGGCCGAGGAGATCCAACGCACGATCCTCGAAAATCTCTATTTGGTGCCGATCCACCGCCACGCCTTCTTCAACGGCATCGGCCCGAAAATCGACGCCCAGAAATGGGAGGACGTATTCCCGACCGTCACCACCGGCTACGGCTATCCCTGGGAAAACATCAAGCTGCGCGGCTAGCGGAAGGAACACCCCATGCGGCGGTTCATCCTGCGGCGCGCCGGCTACAGCGTCATCACCCTGCTGATCCTCAGCCTCACCATCTTCCTGGTGGTGAGGCTGACCGGTGACCCCACTTTGCTCATGAGCGAGCCGGGCGCGCAGGAGGCCGATCTGGCCCGGGTGCGCGCGCAATGGGGGTTGGACCTGCCCTGGCCGGTGCAATACGTGCACTTCCTGTGGAACATTCTGCAGGGCGATCTCGGCAGCTCCTTCAACTACCGCATGCCGGTCAGCGAGTTGTATTTCGAGCGGCTGCCGAATTCTCTGCAACTCGCCTTCGCCGCCACCGTCATCTCCTTCGTCATCGGCATCCCGGCCGGCCTGATTTCCGCCGTGCGGGTCAACAGCCTGTGGGACAATCTGGGCAAGGGCGTGGCGCTGATGGGCCTCGCCGTGCCCGGATTCTGGCTGGGGCTCGTCATGATCCTGGTGTTCTCGGTCTGGTTGGAATGGCTGCCCACCAGCGGGCGCGGCGACTGGACCAACCTTGTGATGCCGTCGATCGCGCTGGGTTGGTATTTCGCCGCCTCGCTGCTGCGCCTGACGCGGTCGTCGATGCTGGAGGTGATGCGCAGCGAATACATCAAACTGGCGCGCCTCAAGGGCCTGCCGGGTTATGTCGTCATCGCCAAGCACGGGTTCAAGAACGCGCTGGTGCCCGTGCTCAGCCTCGCCGGGGTCAACCTCGTGGTGATGATCAACACCGCCGTCATCATCGAGGTGATCTTCGCCTGGCCCGGCATCGGGCGCCTGCTGTTCGAAGGTATTTTCCAGCGCGACTTTCCGCTGGTCCAGGGCGTGGTGATCCTGGCCGGGTGCATGATCATCCTGGTCAATCTGATCATCGATATCCTCTACGCCTATGTCGATCCGCGCATCCGGCTGACCAGGTAGGATCCGATGTCAAGCACCACGCTCGAAGCCGACAACCTGGCCGCGGCCGAACCGAAACGCGGCAAATGGCGGGAGTGGCCGCTGCTGCCGCTGTCCATCCTGGTACCCGTCGTGCTGGCGGCCGTGTTGGCCGACTGGATCGCGCCCTACGACCCGATCCAGCCGGTCGCGGGCATCAAGTTCTTCACCCCTCCGGTCTGGATGGAGGGCGGGGATTGGCGCGTCGTGCTGGGCACCGACTTCCAGGGCCGCGATATCCTCAGCCGGCTGCTGCATGGCGCGCGCGTGTCGCTGATCGTCGGCGTGATGGGCACGGTCGTCGCGGGTGGGATCGGCACGGCCTTCGGCATCATGGCGGGCTACCTGGGCGGCTGGACCGACCAGGTGATCATGCGCCTGACCGACGCCTGGCTCGCCCTGCCGGCCATCGTCTTCGCCATCTTCCTGGCCACCCTCCTGGGGCCCAGCATGTGGAACATCATCATCATCCTGGGATCGGTCTACTGGACCCGTTATTCGCGGGTGATCCGGGGCGAGGTGCTCAGCCTGCGCGAACGCGAATTCGTCAAGCTGGCCGAGATTGCCGGCGCCGGCCCCAGGCGCGTGATCCTGCGCCACATCCTGCCGAACGTGCTGAACACAGCAACCGTGCTCGGCAGCCTGACGATCGGAGTGGTGATCATCGCCGAGGCGTCGTTGTCGTTCCTGGGGGTCGGCGTGCCGCCGCCCAACCCGGCCTGGGGGCTGATGCTGTCGGAAGCCCGATCCACCCTGATGGCGGGCATGTGGTGGCTGACCGTGTTTCCCGGCGTCTGCATCCTTCTGGTCGTGCTCGCCACCCAGCTCTTCGGGGACTGGTTGCGCATCCGTCTCGATCCGCAGCAACGCAACCTGTAGGGCCACCCATGACCGGAACATTGCTGCAAGTCCGCGACCTGCACGCGAATTTCACCTCCTTCGGCGGCACGCGGGTGGTGCGCGCGATCGACGGTATCAGCTTCGACCTGCGAGAGGGCGAAACCCTCGGCCTGATCGGCGAATCCGGGTGCGGCAAGACCACCACTTGCCTCGCCATCGTGGGCCTGCTGCCCGGTGGTGGACGGATCGCAGGGGGTTCGATCCGCTTCGGGGGAGAGGAACTGACGACCAAGACCCAGGCCGAAATGCGCCATATCCGGGGCCGCTCGATCGCGATGATCCTGCAGGACCCGATGGCGTCCCTGAATCCGTTGTTCTCGATCTACACGCAGGTCGGGGAGCCGGCCTATTACCACCTCAAGATCCGCGGTCGTAGCCTGCGCGAGCGGGTGAGCGATCTTCTGCGCTCGGTGCGGATTCCGTCTGCCGCCCAGCGCATGCGCGACTATCCGCATCAGATGTCGGGCGGCATGCGTCAACGTATCGTCGGCGCGATCGCGCTGGCGGGCGGGCCCAAGCTGATCATCGCCGACGAGCCGACGACCAACCTCGATGTCACGATCCAGGCGCAGTATCTTGATCTGCTCAAGGATCTGCAGGAGGCGACGGGGGTCGCGATCATCTTTGTGACCCATAATCTTGGGATCGTCGCGCGCATGTGCGACACGATGGCCGTGATGTACGCTGGCCGAATCGTCGAGAATGGACCGGTGCGAGACCTGTTCAACGCGCCCAAGCACCCCTACACCGCAGCGCTGCTTGGTTCGATCGCGCGCCTTGGCAGCAAGGACGCACTCACCGCCATTCCCGGTCAGCCGCCGAACCTGGCTCGACTGCCCGAGGGTTGTGCGTTTCGGCCGCGCTGCGCCCATGTCCAGGCGCGATGTTCGGTCGAGGCGCCGGGGATCGCGCGGCACGGGCCGGCCTGGACCGCGCGCTGCTGGCACAGCCAATCGGCCATGAAGGAATCGGTTGATGCCACCGTTGCTTGAAGTCGTTGGCCTACAAAAATATTTTTCGGTTAATGTCGGTGGTATGCTTCGCCGCAGGCCTGCCTGGGTCAAGGCGGTGGAAGCCATGGACTTCAACATCGACGTCGGCGAAACCCTGGGCCTGATTGGTGAGTCCGGCTGCGGCAAGACCACCACCGCGAAGCTAATCCTGTTGCAGGAGAAACCGACCGCCGGGTCCATTTGCTTCGACGGCGTCGACATCACCGCCCTGCGTGGCGCGGAACTGATGGAGTATCGTCGGCAGGTGCAGGTCGTGTTCCAGGACCCCTACAGTTCGCTGAGCCCGCGCATGCGGGTGCGCGACATCATCGCCGAACCGTTGGAGATCCACACCGCGCAGTCGCGGACAGAGCGTCTGGACCGAGTCCGCCATGTCCTGAACCTGGTCGGACTGCCGCCCGATGTGATGGAACTGTTCCCGCATGAATTTTCGGGCGGCCAACGTCAGCGGGTTGCTATCGCGCGTGCACTGGTGACCGACACGCGGCTGATCGTGCTGGATGAACCGGTCTCGGCGCTGGATGTGTCAATCCGCGCGCAGATCATGATCACGCTAGAGGAACTGCAACGCGACCTCGGCGTCAGCTATCTGTTCATCGGCCACGATCTGGCGACAGTTGCGCATATCAGCCACCGCATCGCGGTGATGTATCTCGGCCAGATGGTCGAGATCGGCGACAGCGCCGCGATGACCGCACGCCCGTTGCATCCGTACACACAGGCACTGTTCATCGCCGCACTGCCCGCGCATCCCGACGTGCCCTATCAACGCCTGACCTTGACTGGAGAAATCCCCAGCGCGCTGGCGCCGCCATCCGGTTGCCGCTTCCACCCGCGCTGCCCGCACGCCACGCAACGTTGCGCCGAGGAAACACCGGCGCTGGCCCCGGTGGACGGGCGGATGGTCGCCTGTCATCTGTATGACGGGCAAGGGGCCGGAGCCAGCATCTGCTAGCCGATCTTATTTTCCACCATATGGGCGAGTGCCGAATACGGGCGATGACCTCGCGTCGCAACCCACAATGTCCCGCTGGGAAAACGCGCTCGGCCTTCGCTCGCCAGTCGGCATGATGCGTGAGATGCTGGACCCGTGGTCAGGCGGACCCTGGAACTTCAGCCCAATCCCTGTCATATGAAGCAGGATGATATATTTCGTTTGGCTGCTCGTGTATGGCGCACTTGCTGGTGCTATCTACGCGCTGGTCGCGCTGACATTTGTTGTGGTCTACAAGTCGTCGCGCGCCGCCAACTTCGCCGTCGGTGAATGGACGATGCTGGGCGCGTTGCTGACCGCCACCGGACTTTACTTGCTCGATGGTAGATCGGATGGCACGATCGGACTATTGTGCTCCATGCTTTTCGCGGTCATCAGCATGATAGCGCTGGCGATTGTCTTTGCCCGTATCGCCGCGGTACCGATGCGCATGCGCTCGCCCATGGCGATGATCATGTTGACCCTTGGTGTCGGTGCCGTGATCCGGGGAGCCGGGACGATCGTCTTTCGTGGCGTTCCCGCCACCATCACCTTACCGATCGCGGCCGATCACATCGACCTGCTCGGCATGCCCTGGCCACCCGAGCGCATGCTTTCGGCGTTGCTCGCCGGGATCGCCATCGCGGCCGTCGCATGGTTCTACCAGCGCACCCGTGCCGGTCTCGCGCTGCGAGCCATGGCGGCTAGTCCGGTCGCCGCGCTTGGCTCGGGCATTGACGCAAGTCGATACATCGCTCTTTCCTGGGCTTTGGCGGGATCGGTTGCCGTGGTCGCCGGCGTGCTGTGGACCGCGGTTTCCGGGGGCGGCTTCGGGACCATGCTGGTCGGGCTGAAAGTCTTCCCGATCGTCATCATCGGAGGCCTCAACTCCATCCCGGGATGCATCGTCGGCGCCATGGTGATCGGCATCATGGAAAGCCTCGCGTCGGGGTATCTCGATCCAATCCTGGGTTCGGGCGTATCGGTCCCGCTTTCGGGGATGCTGCTACTGGCTGTACTCTGGCTGCGCCCCCAGGGCCTGTTCGGGGAACCGCCCATGACGCGGGTTTGAAGCCGGCGATGTCGTGGACAGGTCTGCGGTTGACGCGACAATTCCACAAATGCTGATCAAAATTTGAACGCGCACTGCTCGCCGGCCCCAGCCTGTACGCGGTTCGACCCCAATGCGGGATCAAAATATCGATCTTCACCCCATTGATTGTTCGTGCATCCGGCGTTACGCATGGTAGCCATACGAAAGATAAATAGCGTCGACTGCCTGGGGAGGGTTGCGAGCTGTGTCAATGAGGCACGCGTCTGGGGGCGTTGACACCGCGCCTCATCTGATCGTGGAAAACGTGGAAAAGCGTTTCGGCGGCGTCGTGGCTGTCGATGACATCTCGGTCACTGTGCTACGCGGCGAAATCCGCTCTATCATCGGTCCGAACGGCGCCGGCAAGACGTCGCTGCTGAACACGATCAGCGGGTTCTACCGCCCCGACAAGGGCAGCATCCGGTTCGCCGACCACGATATCACGCACGCCCGCCCGTCGGAGATCGCTGAACGGGGCATCGCCCGAACATTCCAGAACATCGCGCTGTTCGCCGGCATGACCGTGCTCGACAACCTGATGCTTGGCCGGCATGTGCATATGCGCGCCGGCATGCTCTCGTCGTTCATCTACTGGGGCATGGCGCAGAAAGAAGAACTGGCCCATCGCGTGCGGGTAGAAGAGATTCTCGATTTTCTGGAATTGCAGGATATCCGCAAGCAGTTCACCTCGGCGTTGGCCTACGGCATGCGCAAGCGGGTGGAACTGGGCCGAGCGCTGGCGCTGGAACCGAAATTACTGCTGCTGGATGAACCGATGGGCGGAATGAATCAGGGCGAGAAGGAGGACATGGTCCGCTTCATCCAGGATGTGAACCGGAAATTCGGCACAACAATCGTATTGATCGAACACGACATGGCCGTGGTAATGGATATTTCCGATAGTGTGACGGTGTTGGACCGTGGCCGGAAGATCGCAGAAGGCACCCCTGATGAGGTGCAGCGCAATCCTGCCGTGATCGAAGCCTATCTAGGGGTCGGCCATACGGCCGAAGCGCCTCCATGAGCGGGACGGTGATCCGGCCGGCGACGCTGCCGGGCCTGCTGCTGCGCAACGCCCGGACTATGGCCGACAAGCCCGCGATCCGGGAAAAGCGCCATGGCATTTGGCAGGCCAGAACCTGGGCTGACCACGTCCGCGCGACGCGAGAACTCGCGCTCGGCCTTGCTGCGATCGGCTTTACCCGCGGTGACCGCCTAGCCATTTTGGGCGACAACCGTCCGGCGCTGTACCAGGCAGAACTGGCGGCGATGGCTCTAGGCGGGGTTGTGGTGCCATGCTGGCCGGACGCCAATACGGATTGGCTGGCGCAGGTACTGGCGGATGCCGGGGTTTCTATCGTCATCGCCGAAGACCAGGACCAGGTCGAGAAGCTTTTGGAAATTAAAGACCGCCTGCCGGCATTGAGAGACATCGTGTTCACCGACCTGCGCGGCGTGCACCACGATGATCTGTCTTTCATTCGATCCCTCGCCGACATGGTTGCTGAAGGGGCGGCCATTGGAGCGGCTGAGGCTATGGGCGGCACGCTGGACCTCGACGCGGCCATCGGGGCCGGTTCAAAGGATGACGTCTGCCTGATCTGCTATACGACGCCAGCCGTCGGGTACGCTCGCGCGGTCGCTTTGACCCATGCGGATCTGCTGGGTGCGGCCGAGGCTGTCACAAGGAGCAACGAAGTCCGCCCCGAGGACGAGTATTTCGCCTATCTTCCCACCGCCTGGGTGGCGGAGCAGGTGTACGGTGTCGCCCTGCCCCTGCTCACCGGCTTTGCCTGCTCCTGTCCCGAGGACCCGGAAACCGCTCGGCGCGATCTACGCGAACTCGGACCGACGATCCTGCTGGCTCCGCCGCGCATTTGGCGAAGCCTGCTATCCGAAATCGAGTCAAAGGCCGCACATTCGACACCGCTGAAGCGCCGCCTCTGCGCGCGGTTTCTGCCCGCGGCCTATAGTGCCGATACCCCTGCCCGAGGTGGATTTCTGGCCGAATGGTTGCTCGCCGCCCCGCTGCGCGATCAATTGGGGCTTGGGCGGCTGCGGTGGGCGCATACCGGCGGACTGACGATGGCGCCGTATGTACAAGGTTTCTTCACCGCATTGGGCGTCAACCTTAGCCAGGGACTCGTCTTGGCGGAGCATACGGGGATGGCGGGGCTCGTTACGGATCTGCCCGGGCAGGCGGACGACGCGAGAATCGAGGCCGCGCTGTGCCATAACATGCATATCGCCGATGCCGTGGTCGTGAACGGACCAGGCGGAGGGCGGGCGGCGCTGATCGCGATCGACACGATCGCGGTTGGCGACTGGGCGCAGGATCGCAGCCTGTCCTTCACCACGACCGACGAACTGGTGTCGCTGCCCGAAGTGCGAGAGTTGATCAGGGACCAGATCGCGCAGGGCAATGCGCGCCTGCCGGACGGGCTGCGTGTGGCCCGCTATCGGCTGCTAGGCGGTCTCCCCGCCGCCACGAACGCCGAGGCCAGCCTGTCACGGGTCATGCAGCGCCGGATAGCGCTGGAAAGCACCGCGGAACGAGCGGACGACATCTTCGCCAATCCGCCCGGACCGGGCATCGAAACCGTCGCCGCCGCGGCGACACCTGTACGGGAGCGGGCTGCATGATGGAGTTTGATCTGCTCTTCACCATGGACCTGATCGTTTCGGGTCTGATGATCGGCATGATGTACGCATTGATCGCGCTTGGCTTCGTGCTGGTCTACAAGGCGACCGACGCGATCAATTTCGCGCAGGGTGAGTTCGTCATGCTCGCGGCGCTGATGGCCGCCGTGTCGCTGGACCACAACCTTCCCTTTCTCCTGGCCGTTCTGATCTCCTTGGCGGGCATGATCGCGTTCTGTTTCGGCCTTGAGCGCGTTGTACTGCGCAAGTTGCTTGGCCGGCCCATCGTGGCGGTGGTCATGGCGACCATCGGACTCGCGTCGCTGATCCGTGGTGCGGCCGTCCTCCTGTTCGGCCCCGGGGTGCGGGCGCTGCCGCTGCCAATCTCCGAGGATCCGATCTTCCTTGGTCCGACCATGCTGATCCCGGTGCAGATCGCCGGTGTGGTGGTCAGCCTGTTGTTTCTGCTCGGATTTACGTGGTTCTTCCTGAAAACGCGCATGGGCGTGGCGATGCAGGCGGTGGCGTCGAACCAGACCGTGTCGATGGGGATGGGCATCAATGTGCAGCGCTATTTCGGGCTGGCCTGGGCGCTGACCGGGATCGTCTCCGCGCTGGCCGGCGTCATCTGGGGCGGTATGCTGGGGGTCGACAACCAGATGCCTTTGGTCGGCCTGAAGGTGTTTCCGGTTGTGATTCTGGGCGGCCTCGATTCCGTCGTGGGTACGGTGGTCGGCGGATTGCTGATCGGCGTCATCGAAGCACTGGCCGCCGGCTATTTCGACCCGCTGGTGGGCGGCGGCACCAAGGATTTCGTTCCGTACGTCGTTATGATCCTTGTGCTGATGTTCCGGCCGTACGGATTGTTTGGCAAGCGCAAGATCCAGCGGATTTGACGAGACCTCGAACAGGGAACCAACCGCACTATGTTCTATCGCGAGTCCGGGGTTTTCAAGACCACCTACGCCGCCGACATGGCGCTGATGCCGCTGCCCAACACGCGCGTGGGCGCGGCACTGATGGGCATCATCGCGCTTTTGTTTCTGCCGCTCATCTTTGGTGAGTACGGCATTTCCGTCTGCAACCTGATCCTGGTCGCTATTGTCGGTGCCGTGGGGCTGAACATCCTGGTCGGGTACACCGATCAGGTCTCGATCGGCCATGGCGCCTTCATGTCGGTCGGCGCCTACGCGGGCGCCAATCTGATAACGCGCCTGGACATGCCGTTCTGGATTGCCATCCCGTCGGGCGGTTTGATGGCAGCGCTGATCGGGACGATGGTCGGCATCCCGTCGTTGCGCATCAAGGGCCTTTACCTGGCCATAGCAACACTCGCGGCGCAGTTGATCATCGAGTGGACCATCAACCATGTCCCCGCCATTTCCGGCGGCGCGCAATCCACCATCCAGGTGCCGCCACCGGGCCTGTTCGGCGTGTCGCTGACCGAACACTGGCAAATGTACTACTTCCTGATGGCGTTCGTGATCATTGCGATGGTGGGGACAGCCAATCTGATACGTAGCCGCATCGGACGAGCGTTCATCGCCATTCGCGACCAGGATATCGCGGCCGAGATCATCGGGATCAACATCGCGCGCTACAAGCTGTACGCGTTTGCGATATCCTCGTTCTATGCCGGCGTCACCGGCGTACTTTACACCTATCTCTACGGCATTGCGAACTTCGAGCAGTTCAATCTGCTGGTGTCGATCGACTTCCTGGCGATGATCATCATCGGCGGGCTGGGTTCGCCCCTGGGTCCGGTCTTCGGCGCGATTTTCGTCATTCTGCTGCCGATTCTTGTGCGCCGGTTCCTGGAAACCTTCGGCGGCTATTTCCTGGACGCTTCAGCACTGGCGACCATCGTGCCTAGCCTGCGGCTGGCGATCTTTGGCGGGCTGATTATCTTCTTCCTCGTGGTGGAGCCGGAGGGTCTGAACCGCCTCTGGCGCAAGGTGCGCGCCTATTTCCGCACCTGGCCATTCTCATACTAAGTCGGGCAATAACAGGGAGTGCGAACATGAAAATCACACGACGAGGGCTTCCGTTAGCGGCATGGCTGCTGGGTGGCGGGCTCGCCGCCGGCCTTATGGCGCAGCCGGTGACCGCCCAGACGTTCAAAGGTGAGATCCTGATCGGTGCGCAGTGCGATCGCACCGGCCCGACGCAGATCACGGGCACGACCTTCTGCCCGGCGGAACACGACTATGTCGCGCTGATCAATGCGAAGGGCGGCATCGGCGGCTACAAGATCCGCATCGATGAGATCGACAACAACTATCAGGTCCCGCCTGCGATCGAGGCCTTCGAGCGGCATCGGCAGATGGGCGCCGTGTCCTACTTGATCTGGGGCACGCCGCAGGCGCTGGCGTTGAAACCGCGCCTGGAACAGTCACAAATCGCCGGCACCTCCCCGGGTTTTGGCGCCGCCGCCGCGGCGAATGGCAAGACCCATCCATATGTCTTTCCGGCGGCGGCCACGTACTGGTCGCAGGGAGGCGCGGTCATCGAGTTCATCAAGCGCAAGTTGGGCGGCAACCTCAAAGACAAGAAGATCGCCTATCTTTACTATGACAACCCGGCGGGCGTGGAGCCGCTGCCGGTGATTAAGGACATCCAGGCCCTGGAAGGGTTCGAACTGCGGACCTTCGCGGTCCCCGCGCCTGGCGTGGAAATGGGGGCACAGGTGCTGGATATCTCGCGCCGCTTCCGCCCTGATTTCGTGATCAACCATACGTTCGGCCGAGCACCGGCGGTGGCGATGCGGGAGTTGAAGCGGGCCGGGTTCCCGTTGAGCAAGGTCGTTGGTCTGGTCTGGGCATCTTCGGAAGCCGATATCGCGGCGGCGGGCGGAATGGAAGCGGTCGAAGGCTACTACACGATGCACTTCACCGGCGTGGGGCCTGACTATCCGCTGCTGAAGGATATCCGTGCCATGTACGCGAAGGATGGCAAGGATGCGTCGGTGATGAACAACACCACATATTATAATCGCGGCATCCAGAACGTGTCGCTGCATGTCGAGGCGATTCGTCTGGCGGTTCAAGCGAATGGTGGCAAGGCACCAACCGGCGTCGAGGTCCGCAAAGGGTTCGAAAGCATAAAGGACTTTACCCTCAGTGGACTGGTCCCTCCGCTGGAAATGACCGCCGAGGATCATGAAGGCGGTGGCTGGGTCAAGATCTTCCAGGTCAAGGGTGGCAAGTTCGTCGCTGACGGGGATTGGTTCCGTGGCTATCGTGAACTGGTCTGGCGTCACGTTCAAGCTGGCCATTGATGCATCGCCGAACCGGCCGCTGGCCGGTTCGGCTCTCCCTAGGCGCCCTTACGGGATCACATCATGCTCAACGTGAACAACATCGAGGTCGTGTTCGACGGAACGATCCTGGTGCTGAAAGGCGTATCCCTTGTGGCCCATGAGGGCAAGATCACGACGTTGCTGGGCGCCAACGGTGCCGGGAAGACAACGACGCTGAAAGCGATCTCAGGCCTGCTCTCGGCAGAGCGCGGTGCCGTCACGTCCGGGACCATCGAGTTGGACGGAAAGCGGCTGGATTCCATGGCGCCACACGACATCGTCGCCGGCGGCGTCGCGCAGGTGTTTGAGGGGCGGCGCGTGTTCGAGGGCCTGTCGGTTGAGGAAAATCTGATCGTCGGTGCGCATACACGGACGAACCTGCCGAAGATCCGCTCCAGCATGGAGGAAGTATTCACCTATTTCCCCATTCTGAAGGAGCGCCGCCGTCAGGCCGCGGGCTATCTCTCGGGCGGGGAGCAGCAAATGCTGGCAATCGGCCGAGCATTGATGTCCGAACCGCGTGTGATCCTGTTCGACGAACCCTCGTTGGGTCTAGCTCCCCTGATCGTTGAAAACATCTTCCGGATCATTGCCCGTTTGCGCGACGAGGGGAACCGCACCATCGTCCTGGTCGAGCAGAACGCCGCCCTGGCGCTCGCAATCGCGGATCATGCCTACGTGATGGAGACGGGGCGGATCGTGTTGGACGGCCCGGCCGCGGAGCTGCGGCAGAACACCGAGATTCGTGAAGCGTATCTCGGACTAAATGAGGCGGGTGCCCGCCGATCGTATCGCGACGTCAAGCGCAGTCGTCGGCGTCGGCGTTGGCTTGCATAAGGTCATCCAGCCAACTCCAGTCGTCTGGTAATTGTTCATCCGATGAATGTCTTTGCGGCGGTTGCAATTAGCCGATCTCATTGCCGGGTAACTATGAGAGCATTCTGTGACGGGTTCGCAATATAAACGGCAACGACTTCCCCCCCCGTTGGCTTGACCGCAGTTCGGATTATATCTGGGAGGCGTCAGGGGTTTCGGGACATGGCGTAATCGCGGCGGGAGAACTGAGCCGAACGCCCAGTTAGCCTCCGCGGGCAACCATCCCCCGGCGGCGTTTCCATGGATCAACAGCACTACGTCGGCCTTGATGTCTCGCTTGAGACCACCTCGATCTGCGTCGTCGATCAGACCGGCGCGATCATTTGGCGGGGCAAATGCAGCACCGAGCCAGAAGCTATCAGCCAGGCGGTCCGCACACACGCCCCTTCGGCCGTGCTCGTAGGCTTGGAGACTGGCCAAATGTCGAACTAGCTGACCCTTCAACTGCGCAAGCACGGCCTGCCCGTCGTTTGCCTCGATGCCTGGCACGCCAAGTGTGCCTTAGCATGCAACTCAACAAGACTGACGCCAATGACGCTCACGGGCTGGCCGAAATGGTGCGAACCGGTTGGTTCCGGGAGGTCGCCATCAAGAGCATGGACGCCCAAGCGCTGCGAATGTCGCTAATGGCGCACGCTCACCTTGTCTCGCAGCGCCAGGCAGTTGCCAACAACATTCGCGGCTTGCTCAAGACTTTTGGCGTTGTGATAGCGCGCGGCAGCAAAGGGCCGTTCTCTGTCAGGGTTCGCGAGGCCATTGCTGACAACGCGACGCTGGCGGTAATTATCGAGCCGCTGCTGCTGGCATGGCAGACGATCCGTGAGCAGGTTGACGCCCTGGATCGGCAGGTCAACCTTCGCGCCAAAACCGACGCTGCCGCGCGCCGCCTGATGACCGTGCCCGGCGTGGGCATGATCGTCGCGCTTGCCTATACCGCCGTGATCGACAACCCCAGCCGCTTCAAGCGTGGCACCTCGGTCGGCGCGTATCTCGGTTTGACGCCGCGAAGGTATCAGTCCGGCGAAGTCGATAAGGCCGGGAGCATCTCAAAATGCGGCGACGGCTTGCTACGCTCCTACCTGTTCGAGGCAGCCGCCGTCCTGCTGAGCCGCCACCCGAGGTCATGTAAACTGAAGACGTGGGGCCTGGCGCTGGCCAAGCGGATCGGCATGCGTCGCGCCAAGGTGGCCGTGGCCCGCAAGCTCGCCGTCGTCATGCACCGAGTCTGGAAAGACGATTGCGCCTTCTACTGGGGCGACGCCCTGGCGGCAGCCGCATAACCATATCCGGCCCATACGAGGGCCAACCGAGTTCCGCCTGATCTAGGCGGGAGCAGGTCCCAGCCGGGCCGAGGCCCGGCAACCTCGCGTCCTTCGTTGCGGCTCCTTCGGGATGACCGCGTTCGGGACATAGAGGTGCCGCCCTCCCCGATGCCATGTTGCGGCTGCCAACAGACCGCGGAAAGAACCATGACCTGGCAGGACAGTAGCCCCCAACCTGATCAAGCGTGGCACCGTGCTCGCGGTCGTCAAGTTCCAGTCCTCGCCGTGTCCGCCATGCTCGCCGCGAAGGTGCGGGTGCGCGCGGCTCTGCGCGGCTCCGCGCTTCCCTTGACGAGCACGCAGCGCGGCGCCCCACAACTGTCAGGCCGGGACGGAGAAGCGGCGCTTCAGCCGACCAAAGAAACATCGTTGGGGTCGTGCGGGCGGCAATCGAGGGGATCCTTTTTGGACGCCGATAAGGGGTCCCTTTCGCGTGCCGATTGACACGTTATGCCCGTGGTTGGCAGCGGGACCGCACCTCGGTCTCTGGCGCGTTCGTGCCACTGACAATCGCTCCAGGCGAAGTCTACCAGTTCGACTGGAGCCACGAGGTCGTGATGCTCAACGGTGCGACGGTCACGGTCAAGGTCGCGCAAAACCGAAGGACAAAAACCGGCGGCAGTCTCGGGGCCTCAAACCCCGGGTAAACGAACCGGAGAGGCCGAGCCGTCGCGCTCAACGGCCGAACCGTTGGTGTGGACAAAGCGGATGCTGGCGACCCTCGAACAGGGGGTCGTTGGAGGCAAATGGTATAGTCTGATCGACAAGCTCTATTCGGAAGCGACGCTGCGAGCGGCGTTCGCGGCTGTGTCGTCGAATGACGGCGCAGCTGGGGTGGATTATGTTGGCATCGAACAGTATGCGGAGAACCTGGACGCGCACCTGACCCGTCTGAGTGAAGCCCTGCGTACCGGCACATACCGGCCGCAGGCGATCCGGCGGCACTATATCCCGAAGCCGGGAAGCGAGGAGAAACGTCCACTGGGGATTCCGACTGTTCAGGACCGCGTGGTGCAGACGGCGCTGCGGATGGTGATCGAGCCGATCTTCGAGCGGGACTTTGCTGCCAAAAGCTATGGCTTCCGCCCCGGAAGGGGATGCAAGGACGCGTTGCGGCGGGTGGACGGTCTGCTCAAGTCGGGTCACGTCCATGTTGTGGATGCCGATCTGAAATCCTACTTCGACACGATCCCGAAGGACCGCCTGCTGGCTCTTGTGGCCGGCAAGGTGGCCGATCGGCGCATTCTGTCTCTGGTTCAGGCGTTCCTGGACCAGAGCGTGCCTGACGGTGCCCAGGAACGGACGCCGGAGCAAGGCACGCCGCAGGGTGGTGTTAGCCCCAAATAGGAATGTCCCCTCCGCGCAAAGTTAGAATGTCCCCTTTTGGCCGTGGGGCTGGGGCGGGGTCAGATGGCCGGAGGGTTGCTGGAAATGAGTACCGATGAACGCGAGCGTTCGCATCTGGTGCGGGCGTGCGTGGAAGCGCGCCTCAGTCAGCGAGAGGCGTCCGAACGTCTGGGGATTGGTGTCCGCCAATTCAAACGCCTGGTTCGCGCATGGAAACAGGAAGGCGACGCGGGCCTGGTGTCACGCCAGCGCGGTCGGGCGTCGAACCGGCGCATGAGCGCCTCCCGGCGAGCGGAGATCGCGGCCCTTCTGAAGGACAAGTACCCAGGTTTTGGCGCGACGCTGGCATCGGAGAAGCTGCTGGACCTGGACGGGATTGAGGTCTCGGTGGAGACGGTTCGTCAGATGCAAATCTCCTTGGACCTGTGGAAGCCAAAGGCTCGACGGGCGAAACGGGTGTTTCAGTTGCGTGAGCGGCGTCCGCGGTTTGGCGAACTGATCCAGATCGATGGCAGCCCGCATGACTGGTTCGAAGGCCGCGGCCCACGCTGCACGCTGATCGTGTTCATCGACGACGCCACCGGGCGTTTGACCACGTTGCGCTTCGCGCCGGTGGAATCGGGCCGGGCCTATCTGGAGGCATTGCGTGATCATGTGCTCGCCCACGGTTGTCCGCTGGCGTTCTATTCCGACCGGCACGGCATTTTCCGGGTTAACGCCAAGGACGCCCAGAGCGGCGATGGCAAGACCGAATTCGGCCGGGTCGTGGAACGTCTGGAGATCGATTTGATCCATGCGCTGACGCCGCAGGCGAAGGGGCGGGTCGAGCGGGCCAATCAGACGCTTCAGGATCGTCTGGTCAAGGAGATGCGGTTAAGAAACATCTGCTCGATCGCAGAGACTCAGGCCTTTCTGCCTAAATTCATACTTGAATGGAACAAGAAATTCGCGGTTCCGCCGCGCGACGAAACCCCGGCGCACCGGCCCTGGACGAGGACCGCGGACGAGCTGGATCTGGCGCTGGCGGGACAGGAGGAGCGGGTGCTGACAAAGACGCTGACCTTCAGCTACGGCGGCACGAAATATTGTGTGAAAACATCAGGGCCGGGGACCGCAATGCGCGGGGCGAAGATCCAGGTGCACCGCTTCACCGACGGGAGGTTGCGGTTCTCTTATAAAGACCGCGTGCTGACCTGCACGGCTTATGGCACCTACGCGGTGCCCGATCCGGCGGAAGACGAGAAAACGCTGGACGCACGGGTGGACGCGATCGCCGCTGGGCGGCGGCAATCCGTGTCCCAAATTGCCGCGATCCCCGCCTGAGCTTGCTCCCCCGGCTCGTGGCGAGTGTGCCATGGTGCTCACTCCGGGGAAGGTCCGGTGCTCGCCGTCCTCGCCATGCTCGCGCCGAAGAGGCGCTGCGCGTGGCTCCGGGCGGCTCCGCTCCTCTCTTCCCCTCCGTTCCGCGCCACGGCATCGGATGCTCCAGGCCGGGACGGGAAAGCAGGCGCGTCAGCCGAACCAGAAAGCTGGATTGACGCGGCTGGCTCCGAGGGCAAAGGGGACATTCCTATCTTGGGGAACCAGGGGACATTTCTATTTTGCGTTGACAGGCACGCCGCAGGGTGGGGTGATCAGCCCGCTGTTGAGCAACATCTACCTGGACCCGCTGGATCATATGATGGCCGGAGAAGGGTTCGAGATGGTGCGCTACGCGGACGACTTCGTGGTGCTGTGCCGAAGCCCCGAGCAAGCCGAGGCGGCTCTGGCCGTGGTGGGGGACTGGACGGCGCAAGCCGGTCTGACCCTTCATCCAGTCAAGACGCGGTTGGTGGACGCGCGGACGGATGGCTTTGAGTTTCTTGGGTATCGCTTTCAGGCGGGTCAGAAATGGCCGCGCGGGAAGAGCCTGACGAAGTTCAAGGACGCCGTGCGGGCGAAGACCGGCAAGACGGTGGGGCATGGTCTGGAAAGGGTGATCGCGGACCTCAATCCGACGCTGCGTGGCTGGTTTGAGTATTTCAAGCACAGCCATCGTTGGACGTTTGGCAGGCTGGACGGCTGGATACGCCGTCGGCTGCGGGGCATCCTGCGCAAGCAGATGAAGCGGAAGGGTATCGCACGACCCAACGGTGCGGAACAGACACGCTGGCCAAATGCATTTTTCCGACGGATATGGGCTGATCTGCCCGCGAAGGGCCTATGAAACCGTTCGCCAGTCCCCTTGAGGGTGAGACAACCGACTGGAGAGCCGGATACGGGAGACCGATGAGACCGATCGTGTCCCCAAGCGTGGTGTAACCGCTGCCTGCCCGTTGTCGGTTCCCCTTGTGGGTGGGGCTGATCAGATCACCATTGCGGGCAATCCGATCGCGAGATCATCGCTCAAGCCGGCGATGATTTCCAGGGTCATGTATCGGGCGCGCTGAACCCCCTCCGCTGGTATGCCGTCAGGCACGCAGGCGAAGCCCTGATCGTGCGGAGGTCGCGAGTTGTCGTTCTTGCTGAGCATGGTTGGCGACGGTTATCGTTCACCGTGGGCGCCCGGATAGGTAGGCCATATCGGAAATGTTGGAGGATAAATCCTGTGGGACGCTTGCTACTGATGACGGTACTGATCGCGGGCTTGTCCATCGCCGCCTGGGCCGCTGATCCAGGACTATATCCCGGCGCCAAGGTCGAGGCCGACATCACAAAAAAGGCTCAGGCGGCGGCCCCAATGGGCATGGGGCCGACCTCGGTTGCGACGACCTCCGATTCATTCGAGAAGGTCATGGCCTTCTATAAGGCGGCTGGGACCGAGGTTCGGATCGGGCAACGCCCGGGCCAGCCCGATACGGGGTATGAGCGGGAACTGCCGAGTAGCTTGAAGCCTGGCGGGCCGGGTTCGGGGATCAAGGTGAAGCAGGTCATGGTGATCCTGGACGGCGCGCCAGATCTGGCGACCTCCAAGCATTGGGTCGCCATCACGCGCCCTTTCATCTTCAACGCTCATCCGCAGGGCGACAGGATGGTCTACGAGGATGTCAGGGACATCACTGCGATCGTCGTGTCCAAGAAATAGTGCGGGCGGTGCTTCCCGATTCAACTGGCGGCACGGGTGTACTGAAGCCCATGGGCAATAGCCGCGGCGCCGCCGCCGATGCTGGCGACGAAGGTGCTGATTAACCCGGCGGCCCATTCCCGCCCGCATCGCGTTGACACCAACGTCACGCCTAGGGGCACGATCGGGGAATCGATGATTGTCGTTGTTCATGACCGCATGCAATCGGGATATAGCTATCTGCGTGTCGCGCCCGAGGGGGAGGACTTTGGCCCCGGTTTCATACCGGAGCTGACCCCGCGGGAAATGCTGTAACTCGGTGTGTTCGGTGGCAATTACATGACCGACACGCGGGGGGAGTTCCCGGCGCGGTGGTTCGCGCGTCTGAAGCTTGCGTCGGGCCGGCGTGATCCCGGACTGAACCTGTTCGGGGTGAATGTAGGGCAGCCCCTTTCGGTCTGGCGGGCTCGGGGATGGATCCATCCCGACGATCCGCGTGGTTGGTTTCAGTGGTATTGCCGCTATTTTATGGGGCGGCGAATGGCGGAGGAGGATCGTCGCCAGATCGGTCGGTGGCGGGCGATGGCGCGACATGTCAGTCAAATCCGCCGGAGTTGCGAACCGGGCGATCTCGACTGTCGACGCCGACAGCGCCAGGCCTTGTTGCGTTGGGCCTATGACAGGCGCCGCATCTGAGGTGGTTCCCTGGAACGCCGATGGACGCGGCGGCTCACGGTGGAGGTCCCCGGCGAAGCGCTTCGAGTTCCTTGGCGACATCGTCGATCCCGGCATCACGGTTTCGGTCGATAAAATTGAACACCCATCGCACGATGGCCCAGCCCGGCAGACCGCAGGCGAAGATCAGCCCGCCCATGGCACACAAGCCAATCGGCGCGTTCACCCAGTGCTGCAGCCCGAAATGCTCGATTGCCGCCGCACCACCACCGATGCTGGCGACGATGGTGCTGATCAGACCGACAGCCCATTCGCGCGGTGACCGGGGCGGTGTCATCAACATGACAACCACCGCAGCGAGACCGGCACCGCCGGCCGCCACGGCGGACGCGCCTCCCACGGCTTTGAACGCGGCGGCGCCGGCCGCTCCACTGCTGGCGGGATCGGTCATTGTTACCTCCAGGATAGACGTCGATGTTTTTGATATCGCTGCGCACCGAGAGCGGCTGGCGACAGGTTCCTGTTCGGCCGCTACGCCAGGATCGTTGCCCAGAACCGTGGAACGTCGTCCGCCGCCGGTGGTGCCTCCGCTTCAGACACCAGGGCCTCCCGCACCACAGCGGCCACGCGGAATGTGCTGGCGTCTGCCAGTAATGCTTCTCGAGCCAGGGCCGCGACGCGGACTACAATATCCGACGGCAAGGCCGCACCGCTGCCAGACACCAGGGCCTCGCGGACGAGGCCGTTGACCCGGAACACTGGCGGCCCGGTGAGCAACGCCTCTCGGGCAAGTTTGGCAGCCCGGATGGCGGTCATGAGGCGATCTTCATCCCGGACGTCGCGGCGTTCAGCCCCGAGGTCGTCCAGGCCACGCCGGTGTTCGGGTCAACGGGGAAGAAGCTGCCGCGCCACTCACAGGTCGCCCGCGCCGAAGCCAATCGTTTAGGCCCGTGTGGCCTCACCCATCTGGGCACCATGCACAAAGCAATGAAATGATGGACAAATGAACTTGGCTGCACCGCGGTCAGGAGCGAATGGTGCATCACGCGCAGGGAGCACCCTGCGTCGAATGCCTCGCCGACAATTCCGGCGGGGCTTGGGCTGGTAGCAGGCGCCCGATGGTCGGGCACCCCTGCCAGGAGAACGAAGATGGCCAAGTCCCCCAACAAGCTTTCCGACACCGCTCGCGCGATGCTGACGCTGGCATCCACCCGCCCCGACCGACTGGTTCGCCCGCCGACGTTGCCTGCTGCCGCCCGCCAGCAGGTGGTGCGGTCGCTGCTCAGCCACGGCTTCGTCGAGGAAGTCCCTTCGCCGATCGACGATGCCGCTTATACATGGCGCGATGCCGACGGCACGAAGTTGATGCTGCGCGCCACCGACACCGGCTTCGCGGCGGCCGGCACAACCCCGGCCTTGGCCGAAGTCCCGCAGACAATCGAGGCCTTCACCCACGCGGTGCTTGGCTTCCTGACCGAGGAAGGCTGCAACGCCACCATCCTCAAGGAAGCCGACGTCCAGATCATGCTCGAGGACGGCTTCGCCAACGACCGCCCCGCCGGACGGGTGGCAGGTGACATCCTGACCTGGTTGGCCGAGACCGAGGAGAAGGCCGAGGAATTGGCGGAAGTCGTCGGCGTTGGCACCACAGGCGCCGACACGCCTGAAGACGACCCGGTGGCACGCGAGGCCGCCGCCGTGGCCGACGCCCTCGATGCCGCGCCTGTGGCGCCCGCACGCGCGACCCTGCGGACGGCGGCACAGGCCGTTCTCGACGCCTGGAACGACGAGACCAACCGCGAGACCGACATCCTTGCCGCTCTCGAGGCGCCCATGGCCGCACTGCGCACCGTCCTCGCCAGCAAGCCCGACCGCGGCACGCATTCGCCGCCCCCGCCCCGCACCGGCACCAAGCAGGAAGCCGTCCTCACCCTGCTGCGCCGCGCCGAGGGCGCCACGATCGCCCAGATCATGGATGCCACCACCTGGCAGTCCCACACGGTGCGCGGGTTCCTGGCGGGGTTGAAGAAGAAGGGCATCCAGGTCGAGGTGCTGGAGCGCGTCCGCCAGGTCGGGCCGAACAAGGAAGGCGCCAAAGGGTCCTACAGCATCTACCGCACCGCCGGATGAAGCGGCGTTCCACTTATCGCGACGCCACCCGGGTCAACCCGGTGGCGTCGTCATCGTTGAACCCGGCCGCACCAGGATGTCACGGTTCCGGCGATGGACCAGCAAGCTGCATCGCGGACAGTAAACGTGACATCCTTACGATGGCGTCCCCGAACGGGGATCGGTGACCGTCGCTCTGTGCGAAGATGCCCCACGCCTCACCACCCGTCATCATCAGCCCTTGCGTCCTGCCAGATCTCGAATCTGTGCTTGTGTTCAGCGAATAACGGATGCCGGATGTCCCGCAGCACATCCGGGTCCCAGGGCAGTGCTGGCGCCCGGTCGGGATGCTCCAGCACTGCCCAGAACGCCGGGTCCTCGTAGAACGATCGCCCCTCGGCCTCCGGGTTGCGTGACATCAGCACCACGGCGTCGAACAGCGCCAGCACGGGGTCGATCTTGCCGGTTCCCGCTGCCTGCTTGGTGATCGTAATGGCGTTGCCCTTCGGTTCCGCTCGGCAGTTTCCAACCGCCCAGTCGACGATTCTCTGCGGTGCGTGCAGCAATGCGCCGGACGCCAGCTTGATCTCGGTGGTCTTGATCGCGCCGTTCAACGTCCAGCCCTGCGGGATGCCGACGACGCGGTCGTTGCCACTGATATCAACCTCGGCCAGCGCATCGACGATCGCGCCGACGCCCATCGGGTCGAGGCCGACCTGGGCGAGCAACCCTGTCGCGTCAACCTCGGCGCAAAGGGCGGCCACCTGGGTGAACGCGTCCTCCATGTCCTCGACGATGACCAGGTCGCCATCCTGCTCGAAGTCGCGCAACCGGGCAGCCTCGGATTTGCGTCGTTCCAATACCGATACATGCGCCCAGGACCGCGACCAGGACAGCCAGCGGCGTTCGGCGGTCTCGCGGCCCAGCACGGTGACCGACAGCAGGTCGTCGAGGCCGCCGCCGTCAATGCCGATCGTCACGACATCGCTGCGGGATAGCAGGGTCTCCAGCGTCAACGTCGTGTCCGTCGCGCCGAGCCAATGATCCGCGCCGCGCCAGCGATCGGACTTCAGCGCGAGGCCGATCTCCACGTTGAGGTGTTGGGAGGCCCAGCGTGCGAGTTCGGCATCCCCGCTCTCCACTGCCGCCTCATAGTCCGGCAGCAACCGATCCACCGAGACGCTCAGCCCGTTGTTCGGCAGCACCATCCACCAGTTGGCCGGGTCCTTCCAATCGATACTATCTGGGAACTCATACAGCATCGGCAGGATCGGGAGGTTCGCCGTGCCATCCCGGACCTTGCGCGCCTTCAGGAGTTCGGTGCGGAACACGCCGGAGGGTGGGCGTTCGGACTGGGTGGTGATCGTCAGTAGGAAGCCCTCCGGGTTCGGCAGCAACCCGCCGCGCAACTGGCCGATCACGCGGTCAGCGTCATGCGCCTCGGCGATAACGTGCAATTCATCCAGCAGCACACCGGAGGGCTTCGATCCGGTCACCACTTTCGGATCAAACGATTTCACTTTCAGGAACGCCTTGGTCGGGCGGTAGGTGATGCGCTTGATGTGCTCCACGACGTGGAATTTGGCGGCCAGCACAGGGTCCGCCTCGACCATGCCGGCGGCCTGACGGAATGCGAGATCGGCAACTTCCTGGGTCGGTGCCACCAGCAGGAACTCGGCGCGGGGGCGACGGTTCATCAGCAGCGCGGTGATCATGATCGCCGCTCCGGTGGTGGTCTTGCTCGACTTCTTCGGGACCAGGCAGAAGAACTCGCGAACATGTCGGATATCGGTCGCGGCGTCGTAGGCGCCGAACAGGGCGCCGACGAGATCACGCTGCCATGCCCCAGCGGCATCGGCCAGGGCAGGGCGCCCGGGGACATCGGGCAGGCAGAGGCGGTTAAAGATCGCCACGGCGCGGGTCGCGGCCTGCTCGTCCAGCGGCAGGTCGGGGATCAGGGAGCGGCCAGCCTGGAGGCGTTCTCCCCAGTCGGGGCAGGCGGTGGACCAGGTCATGTCAGTTCAGCAGCGCTTCCCACTCGGTGCCGTGTTCCGCGGTGCGGGCGATGGTCTCCGCCTGTTCCTTCTTCCCCGGCTCGATGGCCACATCGCGCCAGCCGGCGCGGCATTTCAGCCAGAAGATGCAGGCGGTGACGGCCTCCTTGCCCGTGCCCTCGACGGCCTTGCGGAACAGCGACTGCGCAACCTTGGCATTCGCCTCGATCGCGGCGGTGTCGAGTTCGGACCAGAAGTGCTTACGAAGAGTGGGCGACGAGCAGCCGATGACCTTTGCGATGTCGTCCTGCGGGACGCCATAGGCGGCCATGGCCTTGACCTGGGTGCGTTGGGCGTCGGTGGGGGTAAACTCAGGCCGTCCGGCCATGGCGGGCCTCCTGCTCGGTATTCGCGGCCCGCCCCGCCGCGATCGCGGCAAAGCTCCGACCGTTGCCCTCCAGCAGCGCTTCCTTGCCGGTGAACGCTTGCCAGCGCGTGACAGCGACATCGACATAGGCGGGGCTGATCTCGATCGCGTGGCACACGCGGCCGGTGGTTTCCGCTGCAATGATCGTGGTCCCCGAGCCGCTGAACGGCTCGTAGACCGCCTGGCCTGGACTGGCATTGTTCAGCATCGGCCGGCGCATGCACTCGACTGGCTTCTGGGTGCCATGGATCGTGTCGGCGTCCTGGTCGCGGCTGGGAATGGACCAGAGCGTCGTCTGCTTGCGATCCCCGGTCCAATGGCCGGTGCCACGGACAGCGTACCACGCGGGTTCGTGCTGCCAGTGATAATGGCCCCGGCTCATGACCAGGCGCTCCTTCGCCCAGACGATCTGCGCGCGGATGGCAAACCCGCACGCGGTGAG
>CAMCDA010000031.1 GCA_945873195.1 Asaia bogorensis | reverse complement strand
AGCCAAGGCCGACCTCGCCGCCCTGCCCCCCGCCGAGTCCACCGACCCCGAGGCCCAGAAACAGGCGGTGGGCGACTAACGCATGGCGCATGGCGCGGATCAGGACCCGGAGACTGTAACCCTCGCCCGTGCCGCGATGGACGCGTACCGATCAGCGCTTGGCGTGGGAGATATGGCGAACGCGCTGCGCTGGCTTGAACGGGCGCACCGGCTGGTTCCACTCGATCCCAACATCATGCTTGCCTTGGCCGGTGCCAACCTGGCGCTGGACCCGACACGCTCCGCCGAATTGTTTGGCACCGTCACACAGGACCACGACGTCCGGGAAGCGTGGCTCGGCCTTACCGCCGCGCGGCTGCGGATGGGGTCGGTCGACCAGGCGCTGGCCAGCCTGGGCCGCGCGCTGTCCCGTCACGTGCCCCGCGCCGACACCCGCGCCGTCGCGAATGAAGCGGTGCGAATGACCGGGGGTGACGGATGGTGCGCCATGGCGTTCGACGGCACGCTCACTCTGCATACGACCGCACGTTCCAAGCCGACCATCGCCCTCGATGGAGAGGTTCTGACCGACAAGCGCCTGCCGCGGCATTGGACCCGCGCGTCCCGGCTGATGGTGATGATCGAGGGGCGGCATCTGATTGGCAGCCCGATCGACATCACCGCGATCCGGCGGACGGAGGGCATTGTCGAAACCGATGGCTGCGGCCTGAAGGGCTGGGCCTGGCATCCGGCCGATCCGGGCCGGCGCGTGGCCCTGATCATCTCGGATGACGGCCGGCAGGGAAAGCTGCGGATCACCGCCGACAATGGCGCCGTTTCCATCCCCGACCTCGGCCCCCTGGCTCGGCCGTTCGGCTTTGCGGTGCCGGCCGAGGCGCTGCTGCGGCTGGGGGAAATACTGCATGTCCGAGGGCCGGATGGGCGGGCGCTGTATGGCAGCCCGGTCTCGCCCTTGGGTGAACTGCATGCCGCATCCGCGACCGCGCGTCAGATCGCTGAACATTACCGGGCCGGCGCGGCGCCCGAGCATGTCGAAATCTATGCCCCCGCCGCGCCGATGCCCGCGGATCTGCCGATCCCGGCGCCGTCGAAGTCCGTCACCGCTCGGCCGCGTGGCACCGCGGTCGTGATCCCGGTGCATGGCCAGCGGGACCTGACCCTTGCCTGCCTGGAGAGCGTGTTCGCGACCATCGACAAATCGACCCGGGTGATCGTGGTGGATGATGCCTCCCCCGATCCGGGACTGCGGGGCATGCTGGATGACATGAGCCGGCGCAAGCAGATCCGGCTGATCCGCACCGCCCGCAACCGGGGCTTCGCCGCCAGCGTCAATATCGGCATCCGGGCCGCGGCGCGTCAGGATGTGGTGCTGCTGAACAGCGATACGCTGGTGCCGCCGAACTGGCTGGAACGCCTGCGCGACGCGGCGTACGGCGCGCGCAACATCGGCACCGTCACGCCATTTTCCAACGATGCGAGCATCCTGAGCTACCCCGACCCCATCGCCCGCAACCCGGTACCCGACCAAGCGCAGACGATCCGCCTGGATAACATCGCCCGCGCAGTGGGTGGCACCGAGACCGTCGATATCCCCGTCGGCGTCGGGTTTTGCCTGTATATCCGCCGTGACTGCCTGAACGAGGTCGGCGTGCTGCGCGATGATATCTTCGCCCAGGGCTACGGGGAGGAGAATGATTTCTGCCTGCGCGCCCGCCGCCTCGGCTGGCGCCATGTCGCCCTGCCATCGCTGTTCGTCGCCCATCGGGGCGGGCAATCCTTCAGCCAGGCCGGGTCCCACCTGCGCGCGCGCAACGCCACCCTGCTGGAGCGGTTGCATCCCGGCTATAACAGTCTCGTGCAGGATTTCCTGCGCGCCGATCCGCTGGCGCCGTTTCGTCGCGGCATCGACCGGCGGCGCTGGCGCGAACGCCGGCCCCGGCAACGCGAATCAGCGATCCTGATCACCCATGACTCGTCGGGCGGAGTGGAGCAGCGCATTCGCGGCCACGTGGCCGACCATATCGCCGCCGGTCGCAACGCGCTGATCCTGCGCCCAACCCACCTCCCCGATGGATCGGCGGCGGTGGAGGTATCTGACGGCGCGACCGGCCGCTATCCCAACCTGCGCTATGCGATGCCCTCGGAGATGCCGGCCTTGCTGCGGCTGCTGCGGTCGCAACGACCGATCGTGACCGAGGTGCATCATTTCCTCGATCACGACAAAGCGCTGCACGATCTGCCTGAGCGGCTGGATGTGCCGTACGACGTCCATGTGCATGACTACGCGTGGTTCTGCCCGCGCATCCTGCTGGTGAACGGCCACGACCAGTATTGTGGGGAACCGTCCCTGGCGTCGTGCGAAAGCTGCGTCACCGATCACGGCCGGTTCATTTCCGAATCGATCGGCGTTCGGGAATTGCGCGCCCGGTCCGCCCGCCTTTTGGCCGGCGCCCGCCGCGTCATCGCGCCGTCCGAGGACACCGCCCGCCGGATGATGCGCCATTTCCCGGGGCTATCCGCGCAGGTGGTCCCGCATGACGACGACGCGTCAATCCCCATTCGCCTGCCCCGCGCCAGGCCCCAGGGCGCGCGCCGCCGGGTATGCGTGCTGGGCGCGATCGGAGTCCACAAGGGCTACAACGTGCTGTTGGCCTGCGCCCGCGATGCCGCCGACCGCGATCTCGACCTCGAATTTGTCGTCGTTGGCACAACGATCGACGATGCGCGCCTGATCGCCACCGGACGGGTATTCATCACCGGCACGTATGACGCGCCGCAAGCCGTCGATCTGGTATTGCGCCAGGACGCCCAACTCGCTTTTCTGCCGTCGATCGCGCCCGAGACCTGGTGCATGGGCCTGACCGAGCTTTGGCGGGCCGGGCTGGCGGTGGCGGCCTTCGACCTCGGCGCGCCGGCCGAACGCATTCGGCGCACGGGGCGTGGATTTCTGCTTCCGCCCCATCTCCCTCCTGGTGCTATTAACAACGCGTTAGTAACCGCCATGGCATCATCCGATCAGCGCGGCGTTCCCGCTTCGGCACGGAACGTTGCGTCAGCCGATTTGTCCACCATTGTTGCAAAAGGCCCGTAATGCCACGTACTCCAAGAACAAGAGACCAGCGCATGGCCGAAGCCCCAGTGGCGTCGGCCGAGGCGCCAGCCGCGCCATCGGCCAACCCGCCGGCGCCCCCCGCGCCCGCCCCGCCGGCCGGAAGCGGACGGATGGCGGAGCTGCGAGTGTCCGCCCATGTGATGACGCTGGAGCGTGGCCTGTTCTGCGTGTTTCCCGCGCCCGGCAGCCCGCCCCCTGATCCCGCGACCGGCCTGCCCGGCGTTCGGATCACCCCGACTCCGTCGCGGGAGCAAAGCGCGAACGGCGTCACCATCAGCACGTTCCGTCAGGATGGCTGGCTGGAAAACACCGCTGCCCTGGTGAAGGTCAACGACGACTCGGCCCAGATCCTGGTCTCGATCTATCAGGCCGCGAACGGTGGTCCCGCCACGGCCCCCCGTTTGCAGGTCCTGCGGCTCAGCGGTGACGATGCCGCCGCGGCAGCAGCCGCTCCCGCTGGTGCACCCTCTGGCGCAGCGCCAGCGCCGGCCGCCGCTGAACCGGCGGCCGCACCCGTGCCCGACCCCGATATCGTTGCCCATATCCAGCGGGCCGGTGATGTTGGCGGCAAGTTCGGGGAACGGATTGGTGTCCAGGGCAGCCAGGCATGGGTGGAGGGCTTCGGCCTCGCCCCGCACGGTGACATCCAGCCGGGTGACGTTGAATACCAGGGCGTGTTGGGCCGTGGATGGCTCTCCCCCTGGGTCGAAGGCGGCAAGTTCTGCGGCAGCCGCGGCATGGCCCTGCCATTGCTCGGCCTGCGGGTTCGACTGAAGGGTGACGCGGCGGAACGGTTCGATTGCAGCTATTCGGCGACCTTCGTCGATGGCAGTTCGGTCGGACCCGTGGCGATGGGCGAAGCGTGTGAGTCCGAAAGCCTCGCCGCGCTGGAAAGCTTCCAGATCGACATGACTCCGCGCGACGCGGACTCCTCCGCCCGAAAGGCGCGCGCCCGTCCGGCGGCCCGTACCGCCCGACGCTGATCGAGGCCTGGCCGATCCGGCGCGAGACCCGCCCGAATCGGCCAGCCGCTTTTTCCTCCCCGTCCCGCGTACCGAAAGCCGCGTTGCCGTGAAATTCCTGTTCGTCCATCAGAACTTTCCTGGGCAGTTCCTGCACATTGTCCGCAATCTGGTGGAAGCCGGGTCGCACGAAATCGTGTTCATCACCGAACCGAACGCCAATGTGATGCAGGGCGTGCGCAAGGTCCCGTACCGGAAGCCGGCGACCGCCGCTCCGGAGGCCCATCCAGCCGCCCGGGAGCTTGATGGCGCTGTCCGCCGAGCGGATTCGGTGTTTCAGGTTGCGCGGAATTTGAAGACGCTGGGGTTTGAGCCTGACATCATCATCGGCCACCACGGCTGGGGTGAGATGCTCAACCTGGTGGATGTCTGGCCGAAGACCCCGATGTATGGGTACTACGAATTCTACTACAATCCCGAACGCGCCGATGTCGGGTTTGATCCGGAATTCCCGAACGACAGCCTGGATTTCCCCCGAATCCGGGCGAAGAACGCGATCAATCACATCGCGTTGAACCTGGGCCAGCATGGCCACAGCCCGACCCAATGGCAGCGATCAACCTATCCCGATTGGGCGCAGGACCGCATCGACCTGCTATGGGAAGGCGTGGACCTCGATGTCTGCCGGCCAGACGCGGCAGCTCGGCGCAAGCCGTTGACGATCGGCGGCATGACGATCAAGCCGACCGACAAGCTGATCACCTATGTCTCCCGTGATCTGGAACCCTATCGCGGCGTCCACACAATGATGCGCACGCTGCCGCATCTGCACCGGGCGCGGAAGGATCTGAAGGTCATCATGGTCGGGTCGGATGGCGTCAGCTATGGCGTCATGCCGGCCGAGGGCGGCAACTGGCGCGAACGCCTGATGAAAGAGGTCGGTGACCAGATCGATCTGGAGCGGGTGGCGTTTCCAGGCCGCGTGAACTACGCGGACTATCTGGCGCTCATGAAACGATCCGACACGCATATCTACCTGACCTATCCGTTTGTCGCGTCCTGGTCGTTGCGGGAAGCGCTCGCGATGGGATGCGCGGTGATCGGCAGCGACACCGAGCCGGTGCGGGAATTCGTCCAGCACGGAGAGACCGGGTTGCTGACGTCGTTCTTCGATCCGCAAAAAATGGCGGAGACGGCGCTGGATCTGCTGGAAAACAAGGCGCTGGCGACGAAATTGCGCGGGAATGCCCGTGTCTATGCCGAAAAGAACCTGTCGATGGCCGATTACATAGCGGCCTATCGCGCGACGATTGAACGGCTTGCGGGGATGCCGATCGACGCCGCACCCGCCCCGGCCAAGCGGAAAGCGGCGGCCGAGAAGGCGAAGGCTCCGCCCGCGAAGGCCACGGCCGCCCGGGCGAAGGCGGCCGCGCCACCCGCAAAGGCAAAAGCGCCACCTGCGAAGGCAAAAGCGAAAGCGGCCGCCCCAGCGATGAAGGCAAAGCCCACCGCAAAGGCGAAAGCCGCCCCGCCTGCCAAGGCTAAGGCAAAAACCCGGAAGCGGTAACCCCCGGCGCTACCCCGCGTTCCACCGCACCGGCCCACGGAACGGCCGCATATCGGGGTACCCGCTGACCGCCCAGGCCCCATCCACCAGCAGGCTCGCACCCGAGACATAGGCCGCGTCGTCGCTCGCCAGGTACAAGGCGGGCGCCGCGATCTCCTCCGGTTGCGCCGGCCGCCCCATCGGGATCCGATCCACAAACGCCGCCAGCGCGTCCGGATTGTCGAAATGCCGCCGCGTGAGCGGGGTTTGCACCAGCCCCGGCAGGATCGCGTTCACTCGGATGCCATGCGGGGCGAATTCCAGCGCGCCGTTCTTGCTGAGCGCCTCCACCCCCGCCTTGGCCGAGACATAGGCCGACCCGGCATGCATCGGCACATGCGCGTTCAACGACGCGATATTGACGATCGCGCCAGCCGGCCGCCCTTGCCGCATCATCTGGCGCGCCTGGTGCTTCATGCCCAGGAACACGCCCTTCAGGCAGAGATCGACGGTGAAATCCCATTCATCCTCGGCCAGATCAACGATGTAGCCAGGCCGAGATGCCCCGGCGACGTTGAACGCCGCGTCCAACCCGCCAAAGCGTTCGGCCGCCAGCGCAACCAGGGCCTTCGCATCCGCTTCCACGGTCACGTTGCCGGCCAGGGTCGCGACGCGGTCGCCCAGGGCCCCCAGCGCGTCCAGCCGTTCGGCGTTCAGATCGCCCACGACCACCGAAGCCCCCTCCGCGTGCAGCCGCGTGGCGATGGCGTATCCGATGCCAGACGCGCCCCCCGCGACCAGCGCGACCTTTCCCTTGAACCTGTCCGGCACCATCGAATTCGTCCCCTCGGTTAACCGTTTCTCAATGTCGCAATGGTTCCCTGACCACCGGCCATAGCTTCGGTGGAACCTGAATGCATCTCTCGCCTGGGATCAAGCTGCGCGCCCGCGGGCTGACATGGGATGTGCTGGAAGCCGAACCCTGCGGCACCGAAACCCGCCTGCGCCTGCGCTGCGCCGCGGGCGATCTGCTGGGGCTGGAATGGGACCTGCTGCACCCGTGGGAGGATGTGGAACCGATCCGCGCCGACCTCCGCCCCGACGATCCCGCCTCGGTCACCGCCTGGCGGCTGTATCATGTCGCCCATCTGCTGGATCGCGCGCCCGGGGCCGGCGCCCTGCTCACCGCCCATCCCGGCCGCGTGGCGATGGAGCCGTATCAGCTTGTCCCCGTCCTGCGCGCGCTGGACATGCCGCGCCCGCGCCTGTTGCTGGCCGATGGCGTGGGCCTGGGGAAGACGATCCAGGCCGGCATGATCGCCGCCGAACTGATCCTGCGCCGGCGCGCCCACCGCGTCATCGTCCTTTGCCCCTCCGGTCCCTTGCTGGGACAATGGGCGCGGGAGTTGTTGGTGCGCTTCGGCCTGCGCCCGACCATTCTCGCCGACGCGGTATCGTTACGGGCGCAACGGCGCGCGCTGGAACTCGGCGGCAATCCGTTCGACGCGACGGCGCTGTGCCTCACGTCCCTCGACTTCGCGAAGCAGGAACCGGTGCTGGCGGAGCTGGAACGATCCGCCTGGGACCTCGCGATCATCGACGAGGCGCATCATTGTTTCAGTGACGGATCAAGCGACACGCTGCGCCGCCGCCTGGCCGAGGTGCTGGGCCGGCGGTCGGAGGGGCTGCTGCTGCTGACCGCCACCCCGCATGACGGCAACGACGCGCATTTTGCCTCGTTGATGGCCTTGCTCGATCCGGGGCTGGTGGATGGGCAGGGACGGCTGCTGGGCCAGGTCTATCGGCGGCACGTGGTGCGGCGGCTGAAGGGCCATGTCCGCGATCCCGCGACCGGCCGCCCCCTGTTCCGCGAGCGGATCGTGACGCCGGTGGCGATCACCTTGGCGCCGGAAACAGACAGCGCGGTTCTGGCCTTCCACCAGGCGCTCTCCGCCCTGATCGCGCCCCGCCTGCGCCGAGGCGTTCGCCCGCGGCATCCGGCGGACACGCTGGCCTTCGTGGGGCTGCTGAAACGATCCGTCTCCACGCTACGCGCCGCGGTCAACACGCTGGCCGTGGTGGCGGATCGGCACGCCGCGTTTGGGCTGGCGGGGGATGAGGCGGCGATCCGCCGTGATCGCGCCCGCGCCCTGCGGGCCTATCGCCGCCGGCTGGCGCGCTATGGCGTGCTGTCGGCGGAGGATGAACGCGCGCAGGCCGACCTGGAAGCCGAGGCGATGGCCGCGGACCTGCATGCGGCGGAGGCGCATGAAACCGCCCTCGCGCTGCGGGCGTTGATCCAACTGGGCGAGGCCGCCGCCAGCCAGGACCCGAAGCTGCACGCGCTGGCCGCCGAGGTCACCCGCATCCGCGCCAATGAACCCGACGCCAATATCCTTGTTTATACAGAGTATGCCGACAGCCAGGACGCCGCCCTGGCGCATTTGCGCGCCGATCCCGCGATCTCCGGCGCGATCCTCTCGATCAGCGGCGCCGATGCCGATGACCGCCGGACGGAAGCCGCCGATCGGTTCGCCAGCGCCGGTCGCCTGATCCTGATCAGCACGGATTCGCTGGCCGAGGGGCTGAACCTCCAGCAGCGCTGCCGGCATCTGATCCACCTTGACTTGCCCTATAATCCGAACCGGCTGGAGCAACGCAACGGGCGCATCGACCGCTATGGCCAGCGGCATGACCCCGATATCCGCTATCTCTATCTGGCCGGCACGTTCGAGGAACGGCTGCTGCTGCGGCTGATCGCGAAATACGAACAGGCCCGCGCCGCCCTGGACGTGATGCCGGACACGTTGGGCGTCACCGCCGAGTCTGGCGCGCTGGGGGCCGGCCTGATCGAGGGGTTCGCGGAGGACCAGGCGCCCCTGTTCCCGCCCCCGCCCTCCCCCATCCGCACGCTGGATCGGATGGCCGAGGAAACCAATGCCGACGCCTACCGCGACCTGCTGCGCGAGATCGACCGCGCCTTTGCCGGGTTCGAGCAGATGGCCGCGCGGCATGGCTGGCTGACCGGGCTGGGCGCGATCAGCGCGACCTCGGTGCCCCCCGGGGCCACGCGCGCCATCGCGGGATGTTCGCCCCTGGGTTTTCTGCGGGCCGCGTGCGGGGCGGCACCGGATGGGACGGACCCCGATTGCCTCGTGCCGCCGCCCGACTGGCACGCAGACCTGTCCGGGCTGCCCGGCCATGATCCCGCGACCGGCGGCCTGCGGGTGACGGCCGATCCGGCGTGTCTGCGCGACGCGCAAGGCCGAGAACTGGCCCATCCCGGCTGGGCGCATCCGCTGGTGCGGCGGGCCGCGGATCGGATGCGGCTGGAGCCCCCGTCTGGCTCCGACCCGCGCGTGGCCGTCGGTTGTCACGACGCGGCGCCGGCGGTGCTGCTGACCTATGCGCTCGAACGGCGCGACGCCCGCCGGATCGCGCTGCGGGAGATCATCGCGGTGCTGCTGCCGCAAACCGGCGCGCCCACGATCGTGGGCGATCCCGCGGCCTGGCTGGCGCTCGCCCAGGCCGATGCCACGCCCGCCTGGCCGGCCTGGATCCCGGGTCGTCAGCCCGAGGCGCTGGCGCTCGCCACCACCGAGGCCGCCACCATCGCCGATCGCCACCAGGCCGCCCACGACGCGATGATCACGCGGGAAGCGGCGACCCTCGGCCATTGGCTCGACCGGCGGGCGACCGAGATCGCCGGTTCCTGGACACCGCCCGTCCCGGACCTGTTCGGCTTCCTCCCCTACGCGCCCGCCTGGAAGACCCTGCCGGGTGCGCTCGACCGCCTGACAGCCTTCACCGCCGATGCCTCCAATCCGGCGGACCAGCGGCGGGACGCGGCGGCGGCGGCGGAATTGTTCCAGCAACGGACCGAGGCCCTTGCCCTCCACGCCGCCCTGGGTGCGCCGACCGTGACCCCGATCGGCATGCTGATCCTGGTGCCACCCGCGCCATGAGCCTCGCGTTCGAAGACTGCGCGACGGTCGGTTCGGCGCTGACCGACTCGTTCCTGCGCCTCGATTTGCCGGATCTGCTGCCGACGCTGGGGCTGTCCGGGCCGGCGCCTGAAATCCTGACCTCGGTCTGGCGCGGCCTGCGGCGGCATCCGATCGGGCCGGGGGCGAGTGCGGCGCGGGTGCTCCGGCAGGCGATCACGCCGCTGGGGGTCAAACCGCCCTTCGCGGCCGAACCGGTCAGGACGCGACAGGGCACGGAGGATGGCGGCCACATCCTCCCGACGGGCCATGGCATCACGATCCGCGCCTGGGCCACGGATACCGACCTCGACACCCCGGACCGCGCTCGGCATTCCCCGGCCAGTGCCGCCCATCGCGTGCTGCGCGCCAGCCGGGAGACCGCCGGCCTGCTTTCCAACGGCGCGGAACTGCGCTTGCTGATCAGCGACCCGGCCCTGCCCGACAGCCATCTGTCCTTTCCGCTCGATGCCTGGCGCGCCGCTCCCGCCCCGCCGGACAGCCTGCGCCTGCTGCTCACCCTCCTCGCCGGCCTTCCGACCTTTCCGCAAATCCTCGACGCCGCGCGCCTGCACCAGGCGCGGGTGACCAGCGACCTGCGCGCCCAGGCCCGGGGCGGGCTGGAATGCTTCCTGCAAGCCGTCATCACCGATTCGGGCAACCCAGAGGCGAGCGCCGCCGACCTGTGGCATGACGGGTTGATCCTGATCCACCGGCTGCTGTTCATCCTGAAGCTGGAGGCCTCCAGCGACCCCGCGCGCGGCTTCAGCTTCGCCAGCACACGGCTGTGGCGCGCCTCCCTGTCGCCCAATCGCGCGCTGGGGCCTCTGGTCCGGCGCCATCTGGACCACGGGCACGATACCGGCGCGATGCTGGAATCCGGGCTGCGCGGCCTGTTCCGCGCCTGCCGCGAAGGGCTGCGCTGCGCCGAACTCACCATCGCGCCCCTCGGCGGCGCGCTGTTCGGCGTGGACACGATGCCGACGCTCGATCGCCTGCGCTGGGGGGAGCGGGCGGTGGCGCTGCTACTCGACCGGCTGCTGTGGACGACGGCGCGTGGGCGGCCGCGGGAACGGGTGCATTACGGCGCGCTGGATGTGGAGGTGCTGGGCGGGGTCTATGAGTCCCTGCTCGACCTGGAACCGGGCATCGCCGCCCAGCCCATGACCCGCCTGCGCCGCGGCCGGCAGGAAACCGTCGTTCCCGCCGATCCGTCACATTCCATGGCGATCGAGGCGATCCCGGCCGGCCGCTTCTTCCTGCGCGCCGGCCAGGGCCGCAAGGCCACCGGCAGCTACTACACGCCCACCGGGTTCGTGCGGTTCCTGGTCGCCGAAGCCCTCGGCCCGCTGTGCCGCGCGCGCAGCCCCGCGGATGACCCGGACCCGGGCGCGATCCTGGCGCTGCGGGTCGTCGATCCGGCCACCGGCAGCGGGCATTTCCTGGTCGAGGCCTGCCGGTTCCTCGCCGACGCCCTGTTCGATGCCTGCCGCACCGCCGACGCGCTCAGCCGTGATCCCGCCATCGATCCGGCGCGCGCCGCCCGCCTGCGCGCGCGCATTGCCGCCTTGCCCGATCCCGACGGGCTGCTGGCGAGCTGGCTGCCGGCCCTGTCGCAAGGCGGGATCGCGGAGCGAAAGGCGATGGCGATCTGCCGGCGCCTGGTCGCGGTACATTGCCTGTATGGCGCCGACCGCAATCCGCTGGCGGTCGAGCTGGCGAAACTGTCGCTCTGGTTGGAATCCCATGCCGAGGGGTTGCCGCTGACCTTCCTCGACCACCGCCTGGTCCAAGGAGACTCACTGTCCGGCCCGTTCCTGGAGGATATGCAGCGCCTGCCGGTCGGGGGAGGCGTGCTGGACCCGCTGCTGTCGCGCGGGCTGGTGGATCGGCTGGCCATGATGCACGCGACCGTCATCGAGCAGGTGCGCCAAATCGGCGCCACGCTGGGTCGCGACCTGGCCGATCTCGCGCTGAAAGCCGCCGCGCGAGACCGGTTGGAAGCGGCGCGCGCGCCGTTGATGAACCTGGCACGCGCCTGGGCCGGGGCGGCGATGCTGGCCACGCGGGAGGGAGATGACGAGTGGCAGGCACTCGCCCGCGCGGTGGAGGAGACCGGGCAGTGGCCGGACACCCCGACCGCGCGCCAGGCGGCGATGCTGGCGGCCGGCTTGGATGCCCTGCCCTGGGACCTCGCCTTTGCCGAGGTCGCCGGGTTCGATGCCGTGATCGGCAACCCGCCCTGGGACGTGATCCAGCACAACACGCGGGATTTCGTCGCCGGTCATGACCTGGCCGTGCTGGACGCGCCAACGCGGCGGGAACGCGCCGCGATCGAGGCTCGGGTTTTGGCCGACCCCGCCATCGCCGCCGCTTTCGCCGCCTATCGCGCCGGGTTTGAGCAGCGGAAGCGCATCGCCAACCGGCTTTACCGGCATCAGCGCGTGGGGATGGGCTCGGATTCGACAGCCGGGAACCTCGACGCCTTCCGCCTGTTCGCCGAACGGGCGATCCGGCTGGCGGCGGTGGATGGGGCGGTGGGGCTGTTGCTGCCATCAGCCTTCCACGCGAATGAGGGCACGACCGGGTTGCGTCGCCTGTATCTGGCGAACGGGATGGATATCTGCCTGTCGTTTGAAAACCGGCGCGGCATCTTCGACATCGACAGCCGGTTCAAGTTCGCCCTGGTCGTCGCCCGCCGCCCCGGGCCGGCGCGGGCGGTGCAATGCGCCTTCTATCTGGAGGGGATCGAGCAGGCCGATGATCCCGCGCGGATCATGGCCTACGACCGCGCCTTCATCGACGCCACCGGTGGGCCGTACCAGACACTGATGGAACTGCGCGGGCCGGCGGACCTGGCGCTGGCGCAACGGCTGTTCGCGGGCAAGGAGCGGTTCGGGGCCTGGTGCGACCGGCAGGGGATCCGCTTCGGTCGCGACCTGCACATGACCGACGATTCAGGCCTGTTCGCCCCGATCGGCGATGGGGCCGCGGGCTGGTGCATCCTGCATGAGGGGAAGACGTTCCACCAATATACCGACCGGTGGGACACCGCCCCCCGCTATCAGGTGCGCGCCGAGGCTCTGTTGGCCAAGCCCCGCGTGGCCGAGGCCGTTGGCCATTTCCGGCTGGCATTCCGCGACATCGCGCGTTCCAACGATGAACGCTCGATGATCGCGACGATCCTGCCGCCTGGTGTTGTGCTGGGGCATACCGCGACGGTGGAGAAGACCCCTGGCGTTCGGCCTTTGCGGCTGGCTTTGGCGTTGTGCGCGGTGTTCAACAGTTTCTCGTTCGACTGGCTGGTCCGGCAGAAGACGGCGACGCATCTGAGCCTGTATTTGCTGGACGGGCTGCCGATGCCGGAGCTGACGGAGGGGGCTTTGTCAGTCCTGGCCGACACGACGGCGGCCTTGTGCGCGAGCGATGCGCGGTATGCACCGCTGGTCGGGCATCGCCCGGCCTGGCCCGTGGTGCCTGATCCGGCGGAACGGTGGCGACGCCGAGCGGTTGCGGATGCCGTGGTTGCGGTGGGGTATGGGCTGGGACGGGGGGATTATGCGCATGTGTTGGGTGGGTTCAGCCATGCCTCCTGGCCCAACGCGCCGGAGATGTGCCTGGCGGCGTTCGACGCGGTCGGTTGATAGGCTTGCCTTTGGCCACCGGGGTCAGATAAGAACATAGTATGAACTTACTGGTTGGCGGTCTGGCGGGCGTCGGGGAGAAATGCATGCGGCAACACCCCATGCACCGTGAAGATCGAGGACACGCGGCCCCGTCCCTGGGAGCCGTCCGTCATCCGCGGGCGCCGCTGCCAGTCATCCCCGGGCTTGTCCCGGGGACCAATCGCGGCAGGGTGCTGGTGGTGGTCCCCGGCACAAGGCCGGGGATGGCGGGAGGAGGGACCAATTCCCCTCGCCCAAAAAACACACGCGACAACACCCCATGCACCGTGAGAACCACCCGCGCCCGCCCCACCAATTCTTCTCCCCGGCCCCAATCCGCGCCATGATCCCCCGCCCAACCGGAGGAACCCAACCATGGCCCCGCCCCCCACCATCCGCCTGCATCCCGGTGACAGCGTGGTCATCGCCCGCGCCACCCTGCTGCCCGGCGCCCCGGTCGCCGACAACGTCACCGCGCGCGACCGAATCCCCGCCGGCCACAAGGTCGCGACACGGGCCATCTCAACCGGGGAGGAAATCCGCCGCTACGGCCAGATCATCGGCTTCGCGACGCAACCGATCGCACCGGGCCAGCACGTCCATACCCAGAACTGCGGCATGGGGGATTTCGCCAAGGATTACGCCTGGTCCCAGGACGCCACGCCAACCGCCTATTTCGACCCGCCCACCACCTTCATGGGCATCCGCCGGCCGGACGGGCGCATCGCCACCCGCAACTACATCGGCATCCTGACCAGCGTGAACTGCTCCGCCCACGTCGCCCAGCTCGTCGCCGACATGTTCCGCCGCAACCCCTTCACCGGCGACGACCCGCTGGCCGAGTTCCCCAACGTCGACGGCGTCGTCGCCCTGACCCACAAGACCGGCTGCGGCATGACCCAGGATGAGCCGCTGCGCCTGCTCCGCCGCACCCTCGCCGGCTACGCCCGCCACCCCAATTTCTCCCACGTCATCGTGCTCGGCCTGGGATGCGAGGTGAACCAGATCGGCGGGCTGATCGAGGAACAGAAGCTCGCCGGCCGGCTGAAGGCGCTGGATATCCAGACCATGGGCGGCACGCGTAAGACCGTCGCGGCCGGGGTCGCGTTCGTCCGCGATGTGCTGGCTGAGGCCAACCAGGTCCGCCGCGAACCCTGCCCGGTCAGTGCCCTGACGCTCGCGCTGCAATGCGGCGGGTCGGATGGGTATTCCGGCATCTCCGCCAACCCGGCCCTGGGCGCGGCGTCTGATCTTCTGGTGCGGCACGGCGGATCGGTCGTGCTGTCGGAAACGCCCGAGACCTACGGCGCCGAACATCTGCTGACCCGGCGCGCGGTGTCGCGGGAGGTAGGGGAGAAACTGGTCGCCCTTATGCGCTGGTGGGAAGACTACACGGCGCGGGAGGGGGCGGAGATGGATGCCAACCCGTCCCCCGGCAACAAGGCCGGCGGACTGACGACGATCCTGGAAAAGTCCCTCGGCGCCATGGCCAAGGCCGGCGGGACCAACCTGGTGGACGTCGTGCAATACGCCGAGGAGATCACCGCGCGCGGCTTCGTGTTCATGGACACGCCCGGCTATGACCCGGTGGCCGCCACGGGGCAGGTCGCGGGCGGCGCCAACCTGGTGTGCTTCACGACAGGCCGCGGCAGCGTGTTCGGCTGCAAGCCCGCGCCGTCGATCAAGCTGGCGACCAATACCCCGATGTTCCGGCATATCGAGGACGATATGGACGTGAACTGCGGCACGGTCGTGGACGGGGATGAGAGCGTGGCCGAATGCGGCCAGCGCATCTTCGACCTGATCCTGCGCGTGGCGTCGGGGGAACGGACCAAAAGCGAGCAGTTCGACTTCGGCGCCGCGGAGTTCGCGCCCTGGGTGCAAGGGGCGACGATGTGAACATCTTTCTTGATATACACAATCGATATCAGATATACATCGATCCATGAGAACCCTGGTAGACATCCCCGACACCCAGATCCAGGCCCTCGCCGCCCTGTGCGACCGGGTCAAGCAGCCCCGCGCCTTCGTGGTGCGGGAGGCCATCGCGGAGTATCTCGCCCGGCACCAGCAGGCCGATGCCCAGGCGGCATTCGGCCTCTGGGGCGCGGACACGGAAGACGGCCTCGCCTACCAGGACCGGCTGCGCGCCGAATGGTGAAGGCGCTGTTCGACACGAACATCCTGATCGACTACCTGCGCGGCATCCCGGCGGCGCGGGAGGAACTGGACCGCCACGAGACCCGCGCCATCAGCGTGATCACGTGGATGGAGGTCCTGACCGGCGCCCCACCGCCGCACGCCCAGGCGACGCGGGATTTCCTCGACAGCTTCAACTTGGTGCCGATCGACCAGGCCGTCGCTGACCGCGCTGTGGCGATCCGCCAGCGCTACCGGCTCAAGCTGCCGGACGCGATCATCTGGGCCTCGGCCCAGGCGCGGGAGATGCTGCTGGTCACCCGCGACCAGCGGGATTTTCCGGCCGGTGACCCCGGCGTCCGGATGCCCTATTCACTCTGACCAGCCCCGCGTCGGGCGCGGGTAGCCATCCGGGCATATGCCCCCATCTCGGCCGCAATGACCCTTGGGAGAGACCAAACCATGCCGCTGGACATCGCATCCATCACAAGCCTGCCCGCCGTGACCGGCGACGTCGTCTACCTCGCCCGGATGGCCGAGAAGCCGCACACCTATACCTACGAACTCCCCCCCGACCAGCCGCGCAGCAACATCATCGAGGACAAGCGCACCGTCGCCATCCACGACATGCGCCCCGTCGCCGGCACCCTGTCCCTGGACGTGGAGGGGTTCGAGCTGCTGACCGCCCCCACCGCCACGGTCGACATGTATGACGAGGACGAACTCCGCCGCGTCACCTACCCTGAGACCCAGCGCATCATCGCCGAGGCCACCGGCGCCTCCCGCGTCGTGATCTTCGACCACACGATCCGCCGCCGCCATTGGGGGGTGGAGGACCGCACGCCCGGCATCCCCCGCCAGCCCGTCACCCGCATCCATGGCGACTACACCGAGGTCTCGGGCCCCCAGCGCGTGCGTGATGTGATGGGTGAGGAAGCCGAAGCCCTGCTCGGCAAGCGCTTCGCCATCGTGAACCTGTGGCGCCCGATCCGCGGGCCGTTGCAGGACTCGCCCCTGGCCCTGTGCGACGCGCGCACCATCGCGCCCGGCGACCTGGTCGGCCAGGACCTGATCTATCGGGACCGCGTCGGCGAGATCTACTGCCTGACCCACAACCCGGCGCATCGCTGGCTGTATGCCCCGGACATGAGCCGGGACGAGGTGCTGCTGTTGAAGTGCTATGACTCGCTGAGCGACGGGCGGGCGCGGTTCATGCCGCATACCTCGTTCCAGGACCCGAACGCGCCGGCCGACATGAACCCGCGGGAAAGCATCGAGTTGCGGACGCTGGTCTTTTTCGACGCCTGATTCGGCCTATTCGTCGTATGCGACCAGGGACTCGCAGGGCACGTCCAGCTTGGAGCGGCCGTTCAGGAACGTCAGTTCGATCAGCGCGGCGGCGGCTGGCACCACGGCACCCACCTTGCGCAGCAACTGGATGCCCGCGGCCATCGTGCCGCCGGTCGCCAGCAGGTCGTCGACGATCACCACGCGCTGGCCGGGTTCCACTGCGTCGGCCTGGATCTCGATCCGGTCGGTGCCGTATTCCAGCTCGTAGTCCAGCGGAATGGTCGGCCCAGGCAGCTTCCCCTTCTTGCGCAGCATGATGAAGCCACAGCCGAGCTTGAGGGCGAGAGGGGCGGCGATGAGGAAACCGCGGGATTCGATGCCGGCGATGACGTCGGGATGATGTTTGCGCACAACCGAGGACATCCGCCCCATCGCCACCTGCCAAGCATCCGCATGCCGCAGCAACGTCGAGATGTCGTAGAACAGGATGCCCGGCTTCGGAAAATCGGGAATGCCCCTGATGTGGTCCTTGAGATCCATGGCAGGCTCCTGCGTTTGCGCGTCGGGGCGTGTGTAGTGGGCGCGCGGTTGTTGAGCAACCGCGGTTGCGTCCGGGCACGATCCTTCGCACACTGCCCTGAACCCAACGCCAGCGGAGGCCGCCGCCATGAGTGAGACCGACCTCAAGAACGTCGACATCGACACCGCCTTGAACGAGGCGAAGGAAGCCTATGTCGCGACGAACCCGAAAAGCCTCGCCCGCTATGTGGAGGCGACGGCCGTCATGCCCGGCGGCAACACACGGACGGTGCTGCATTATGCCCCCTTCCCGCTGGCCATGGCGCGCGCCGAGGGCTGCCGGCTGTGGGACGCGGATGGGCATGAGTTCGTCGATTTCCTGGGTGAATATACGGCGGGCATCTACGGCCACTCCCATCCGGTGATCCGCAAGGCGGTGGATGGCGCGCTGGACAAGGGGATCAACTTCGGCGCCTCGAACCTGACCGAGGCTCGCTTCGCCCGCGCCGTCTGCGATCGTTTCGGGCTGGACCGCATCCGCTTCACCAATTCCGGGACCGAGGCGAACCTGCTGGCGATTTCCCTCGCCCGCATCTTCACCAAGCGGTCGAAGGTGCTGACCTTCGATGGTGGCTATCACGGGGCGGTGTTCGGCTTCGCCGGCGGCGGCTCGCCGATCAACGTGCCGTTCGACTATGTGATGGCGCCCTACAACGACATGGAGAAGACGCGCGCCCTGATCGCCGAGAACGCCGCCGATCTGGCCGTGGTGATCCTGGAGCCGATGATGGGCAGCGGCGGCTGCATCATCGCCGATCCCGACTTCCTGAAGATGCTGCGGGAGGAAACCACCCGCGTCGGCGCGCTGCTCATTTTCGATGAGGTGATGACGTCTCGCCTGTCCCCCGGCGGCTTGCAGGCGGTGCGCGGCGTCAAGCCCGACCTGACCACGCTCGGCAAGTATATCGGCGGTGGGATGTCGTTTGGCGCGTTCGGCGGCCGGGGCGATATCATGGATTTGTTCGATCCTCGGCGGCCCGACGCGTTGCCTCATGCGGGGACGTTCAACAACAACGTTCTGACGATGAATGCTGGCCTCGCGGGCCTGACGGAAGTCTATACGCCCGAGGCCGCCGTCGCCCTGAACGCCCGCGGCGATGCGCTGCGGGAGCGTCTGAACGCCGCTTGCCGGAAGGTGGACGCACCGCTGCAGTTCACTGGGATCGGCTCGATGATCGCGGTCCATACGATGCGCGGACCGGTGCGGTCGCCGGCCGATGCGGCGAAAGGCGATGCCAAGCTGAAGGAGTTGTTCTTCTTCGATATGCTTGCGCAAGGGATCTGGCTGGCGCGCCGCGGAATGATGACTTTGTGCCTGCCGATCGGGGACGCGGAGTGCGACAAACTCGTCGCGGCGGTGGAGGAGTTCCTGTCTTCGCGGCGGTCGTTGCTGGCACGGGTTGGGTAGGACGGCGGGTCGGGGAGCTGGGTACCAGCCCGCCCCCGTCGTTGCGGCGGTTGATACTTCCGTCGTGGCGAGCGTTCACACTTCCGTCATGGTGGCGGCTCATACTTCCGTCGTGGCGGCCGAAGGGCCGCCATCCACGACTTCGCTGTTACCAACAAGGTAAAGCCGTGGGTGGTGGGCCTTCGCCCACCATGATGCGGTGGGGTCGTCGGTATCCCTCCCCCAACCATGACACGGTGGGGATGACAGTCTCCCATCACCCACCATAACGGTTTCGATCAGTAAGGCCGGTCGCCCGCGATCTGCACCCGCCGGACATGGCGGAAGAACTGGCCAGCATCATGCACCGCCATGTGATGCACCGCGCGGTTGTCCCAGAAGGCGACCGACCCGTTTTCCCACCGGAACCGACAGGTGAACTCCGGCCGTTCCATGTGGCGATACAGGAACCCCAGCAGCGGCTTGCTTTCCTCGACCGTCATGCCCTCGAACTGATCGACGTGGGAGCGGTTGACATACAGCCCCTTCCGCTTCGTTTCGGGATGCGTGCGCACGACCGGATGGATGTTCACCGTCGGCCGCCATTCGTCGTCCTGGCGCATCTTGGTCGACCGGTTGGCGTTCATGTTCACCCGCGGCCCGGCGATCCGGTAGTCGGAGTGGGTCGCGTTCATCCCCGACAGCAGTGATTTCATACCGTCCGAAAGCGCCTCATAGGCCGCGGCGCAGCTGGCGAACAGCGTGTCCCCGCCATGGGGCGGGACCTCGATCCCATACAGGATCGCGCCCATCGGCGGTTCGGCCGTCATGGTGGTATCGGCGTGCCAGTATTCCCCGACGATGCGCGCATCGGTGGGCTGGCGGCGGATTTCCAGGACTTCATCATCGTCGCTGGTGCCGCGATAGTTGGGCTGCACGAACAACTCGCCGAACCGGCGGGCGAAGACCTTGTGTCGAACCTTGTCCAGTTGCTGGTCGCGGAAGAAGATCACGCCGTGATCCAGTAGGGCGCCGCGGATTTCTCCGATCGTGGCGTCGTCAAGGTCCTGGGAAATATCGACGCCGTGGACTTCGGCGCCGCAATTGCCGGCGATGGGCCGGACGCTCAATTGGTTGCTTCGCAACTTGGTTTCCTCCGCGTTATTGGAAGGAGGGGGGATCGCTCAGGTATCGTGCCGCGATCACCCCTCCCCCGGCCCCTCCCTCAAGGGGAGGGGGCAGTAACGTCCCGCTCAGTTCACCTCATCGGCAAGCTGTTGCAGGTAGTAGGCTGGGTCGCCCCACAGGCGTTCGATCACCATGCAGCGGCGGAAGTAATGGCCGACCGCGTATTCCTCGGTCATGCCAATGCCGCCATGCATCTGCACCGCGCTCTGGGAGACATAGCGGGCGGACTGCCCGATGCCGACCTTCGCCAGCGCCATGTCATGCGCCCGCTTGCCCGGATCGGCTTCATCCAGCGTCATGGTCGCCAGCATGGCCATCGACTTGCCCTGTTCGGCGGCCATGAACATGTCGACCATGCGGTGCTGCACGACCTGGAACGTACCGATCGCCTGGCCGAACTGGACCCGGGTCTTGGAGTAATCCAGCGTCATCTCGTTCATGGCTTCCATCGCGCCGACGGCCTCGGCCCCGGTCGCGGCGATGCCCATCTCGATGATGCGCTGAACAACGGCCAGGCCCTTGCCCACCTCACCTAGCACGTCGGCGTCGGTCACGCGGACATTGTCCAGCGCGATATCGGCCGCGCGGGTTTCATCGCGCGTCGGATAGCCGCGGCGGGCCACGCCCTGGGTCTTGGCGTCAACCAGGAACACCGTGATCCCGTCCGCGTCGTACCGATCGCCGGACGTGCGCGCGCTGACCACCAGCATATCGGCGACATCGCCGTGCTGAACGACGGTCTTGGATCCGTCGATGATCCAGCCCGCGCCATCGCGCTTGGCCGTCGTCATGACATCAGTCACGTCATAACGCGCCTGACGTTCCCCGTGCGCGAACGCCATCTTCAGGCTGCCCTCACAGATCGCCGTCAGGATCGCCTTCTTCTGGTCGGCGGTCCCGAATGCCTGTACCGCGCCGCCGCCCAGGATGACGGTCGCCAGATAGGGTTCCAGCACCAGGTGCTTGCCGAAGGTCTGCATGACCAGCATGACCTCCTGCGGGCCGCCGCCATAGCCGCCGTATTCCTCGGCGAACGGCACGCCCAGCAGGCCCTGTTCGGCGTAACGCGACCACATCGCGGTCGAGAAGCCTTCCGGTGCCGTCACGAACGCCTTGCGTTGCTGAAAGCCGTAGTTGTCGGCCAGCATGCGGCCGATACTCTCGACCAGCAGCCGTTGGTCGTCTGAAGGTTCAAAATCCATTACAGCCCCAGCACCGCTTTCGTCAGGATATTCTTCTGGATTTCATTCGTGCCGCCATAGATCGTGGAGGCGCGAAGGAACAGATAGCTGCCGACACCGGCGCTGGACGCTTCCAGCAGGTCGTCGGGCTGGTTCATCGCCTCCAGCTCCTGCGCCCAGATCGGGGTCGCCATGGGGCCGGACACGTCGATCGCCAGTTCCGTGGTTGCCTGCAGCAATTCGGTGCCCTTGACCTTCAGCACCGAGGACAGCGGATCGGGCTTGCCCTCGCCGCCGGCCTTGTCGTGCTTGGACAGCACCCGGAACTGGGTGATTTCCAGCGCCTTCATGTCAACCTGGATCTGCGCCACGCGGCGGCGGAAATCCGTGTCCTCGATCAGCGGGCGGCCGTGGCTGTTGACCTGGCGGGCCATGTCGGTGGCCGCGTTCATCCGTTCCCGCGACTTTCCGAGGCGCGCGATGCCGGTGCGTTCGTTGCCAAGAAGGAACTTGGCCACGTCCCAGCCGCGGTTTTCCTGGTGCACCAGGTTTTCCACCGGCACCTTCACGTTGTCGAAAAAGACCTCGTTCAGGTGATGGCTGCCGTCGATCGAGATGATCGGGCGCACGGTGATGCCCGGCGTCTTCATGTCGAGCAGCAGGAACGAAATGCCTTCCTGGCGCTTGCGGGCATTGGTGTCGGTGCGAACCAGCAGGAAGCACCAGTCGGCCACATGCGCGGTCGACGTCCAGATCTTCTGGCCGTTCACGACATATTCGTCGCCCTCGCGCTTCGCCATCGTCTTCAGCGACGCGAGATCGGAGCCAGCGCCCGGCTCGGAGAATCCCTGGCACCACCAATCATCGATGTTGGCGGCGCGCGCCAGGAAGCGCTTCTTCTGCGCGTCGGTGCCGAACTGCAGCAGCACGGGCCCGATCATGGTGATATTGAAGGACGATAGCTCCGGCGCCGGCGCGGCCTGATTCTCCTCCAGGAAGATCATCTTCTGGATCGCGGTCCAGCCGGTGCCGCCCCACTCCTTGGGCCAGGACAGGCCAGCCCATCCCTTGGCATTGAGGATTCGCTGCCAGCGCACCGTGTCTTCCTTGTGCGGCGCATGGCCCAACTTCATCTTGTGATGAATGTCGGCGGGCAGGTTTTCCTTGATGAACGTGCGAACTTCCTCGCGGAAGGCAATCTCTTCCGGGGTAAAGCGAAGATCCATGGGCAGTTCCTCCTACTGCCCGGTAGCTTACGCGGAGGCCCCATGCCTGTGCAATCGGGTCCTTGGCCGATCGCGGTGGAGGCCCGAGGCGGATCAGCCCCCCCTCTCCTTCCCGGCGCCCGAACTGCTATAAGGGATTGATAAACACCAAGGGGACAACCCATGCGTCTGGGCGTCATGCTGCCGCTGCACGACATTGGCGGCGATCCGATCGTTGTGCGGGACTTCGCGCAAGCGGCGGAGGGCCTCGGCTATACCAATCTCGGCCTGGCCGACCATGTGCTGGGAGTGAACGTCGCCTCCCGCCCGGACTGGGGCGACCGCAACACGTCGGAAGACCTGTTCCATGATCCCTTCGTCTGCTTCGCCTATCTGGCCGCGATCTGCCGCCCGACGACCGAGTTCTCCACCCAGGTCCTGATCCTCGCGCAGCGCCAGGCTGTGCTGGTGGCCAAGCAGGCCGCCTCGCTCGATCTGCTGTGCGGCGGGCGCTTCCGCCTCGGCGTCGGCGTCGGCTGGAACCCGGTGGAGTTCACCGGCCTGAACGAGAATTTCTCCAACCGCGGCCGCCGGTCGGCCGAACAGGTGGAGGTGATGCAAAGGCTCTGGGCCGAACCGCATGTCACCTTCAAGGGCAGCTGGCACGAGATCCAGGACGCGGGCATCAACCCGATGCCCGTCCACCGCCGCATCCCGGTCTGGTTCGGCGGACATGTGGACCAGACGCTGGAACGGATCGCGCGCCTTGGGGATGGCTGGATCATGAACGCCTATCCGCCCGGTGACACGGCGCTGGCGGAGTTCGCCCGCCTGCGCGCCATGACCCTGGCTGCCGGACGCCCCGCCGACGCGGTGGGCATCGAGGTCTGGACCTCCGCCGGCGCGGGCACGGAAAAGGACTGGAACACCGAGGCCCAATTCTGGAAGGCCTCCAGCGCCAGCCACCTGACCCTGACCACCACCTTCGGCCGCCGCCACCATCGCCGCATCGCCGGCAGGACCGTCGCCGATCACCTGAGCGCGATGGAACGCTACCGCGACGCGGTGCGGGACGCGCTGTGACCCTGTTGCCCCCCTGCCTGGGCGTCACGATGGGCGACCCGGCCGGGATCGGGCCGGAGATCATCGTCAAGGCCGCCCGCGCCCTGCTGCCCCGCATCGCGGCCGGGGAGATGCGGTTGCTGATCATCGGCCATCGTTCGGCGCTGCATCGGGCTCTGGCCGCTCAGGACGTGACCATCCCCGACCTTTCCAAGGATGCGGAACCGCCGGGACTCGCGCTGCTGGCCGCCGGGGAGGAACGCGCGCCCATCGTGACCGGGCAGGTCGCGGCCGAGGCGGGGCGGTTTTCCTACTTGGGCGTCGAACGCGCCGTCCGCCTAGCCCAGTCGGGCACGATCGACGCGATCGTCACCGCGCCCCTGAACAAGGAGGCGCTGAACCTGGCGGGCTACAAATACGCCGGCCACACCGACATGCTCGCCGACCTGACCGGGGTGGCGTCGTCCACCATGCTGCTCGCCCATGGCGACATGCGGGTCACCCATGTCACCACCCACGTCGCGCTGGAGGACGTGCCGAAACTGCTGACGCCGGAACGCCTGCGCCGCACCATCGACGTCACCCACCAGGCGATGCTGGACCTGGGCATCGCCCATCCCCGCATCGCCATCGCCGCCCTGAACCCGCATGCCGGCGAGGGCGGGCTGTTCGGGCGGCAGGATATCGAGGTCTCGACCCCGGTGATCGAGGCCTATCGGCGCCAGGGCTGGGACATCTCCGGCCCGGTTCCCGGCGACACGGTCTTCGTGAAGCTGCGCGCCCGCCAGTACGACGCGGTCGTCGCGATGTATCACGACCAGGGGCACATCCCCGTCAAGCTGCTGGGATTCAACATCGACCCCGAGACCGGCGAATGGAAGGCGCTGTCCGGCATCAACGTGACGCTGGGTCTGCCGATCATCCGCACCTCGGTCGATCACGGCACCGCCTTCGACATCGCCGGCCGCGGCATCGCCAGCGCGGACAGCCTGATCGAGGCGATCGACTACGCATTGCGGCTCGCCGCCGTCCGGAAAGCCCAAGCCTCCCGTTGATCCTGGTCAATGCGTGAATGGTGATTGTCATATTACCGTCACACGCAAAGCGAGGGAGATGGCGATGAACCGCAAGATGGCGGAGATCATCCGCAACCAGCAGCCCGCGTGCCTACCGCCTGCCGCGAGCCTGCGCCAAGCCTGTGAAGTCATGCATCAAAGGCGGATCGGCGCGATCCTGGTCACGGATGAAACCGGCCGCCTGGTCGGCATCCTGACCGGGCGGGACGTGGTCGGTTGCGTCTCGGCCGGGATGGACATGGCCGCGACGATTCTGGACAGCGTGATGACCCGCGATCCCGCGACAATGCCCCCGCGCTCCACCGCGGTGGAGGCGCTGCGCCTAATGCAGGATGGCGGATTCCGGCATGTCCCGGTGGTGGACCAAGGCAAGCCGGTTGGCATCGTGTCCCGCGGCGACTTCCGCGGGCTGGAAACCGATCGCCTTGACGTCGAAACCGGGCTGTGGGAGCGGATCGGCTAACGGTTACCGCGCGATCCGCGTCGCCGCCATGTACAGGTTGTAGGATCGCGCATGCGCCGCGCGGGCCTCGGGGCTGAGCGGCGCGCCCAGGCGCGTCTCGGGATGGTAGTGGCCGAAACGATCCTGTCCCCGCACCAGCAAGGCGCTGGATCGCGGTTCGGTCAGCGGGCGGACATGGGCGGGGATATAGCTGATGCCCAGGCCGATCCGCCGGTCATCGCCGCGATTGGGGCCCGAGGCATGCACGGTATGAGTGTTGTGCAACGACATCGCCCCGGCGGGCACCGGCACAAGCACGCCGTCGCTGTCGGTCAGGTGATCGCCAATATTCTGGCCACGGCGCACCAGGCTCTCGGCCGCCGGCTTGTCGCTATGCGACCACAGGCCGTTGCGGTGGCTGCCGGGGATCATCCGCATGCAGCCCTCGCGCTCCGAGGCCTCGGACAGTGCGACCCAGGCGGTGACCTGTTCAGCCGGATCGAGGTGAAAATAGGCGTCGTCCTGATGCCAGAAGACGCGGGCGTCGCTGCGCGCCTCCTTGATCCAGACGGTGGTGTGGTAAACCAGGATGTCCGGCCCGATCACGTCCTGCACCGCGTCGAGCACGGCGGGGTCATGAACGATCGCGTCCGCCCAATGGAACAGCAGATTAAGGCTTCGAACGCTCGGGGAAATCGAGCGGGTGGCCCTGGGTCAGCTCGAAGGCTTCCAGATCGGCGCGGAATTCCCGCACTTCCTCGGGGGTCAACACCGGGATCGGGCCGCAGAACCCGTCGCGGTGATACTGGTCGGCCTGGGCCTGGGTCAGGCGGAGGGGCATGCGGGGCGCTCCTGCTTCATTCAGCCGCAGCGTCGCACGATCCGGTTCGGCGGGGAAACCCACGCCAAGGGCACGATTGAGCGCCGCTGTCACATGGTGCATAGGGCCGCTTCCCATCCATCCGAATGAAACCCACGCTCCGGGCGAGCGATTCGGGAACCGGAGTTCGCGCATGAGCGCCCGATCACGGCTTGAGGCCTTTCGTCGCCTGTTGACCCAGGTCCGCCAGCGGCTGGGCCTGTCCTTCGGCTTCGTGCTGTGGGACGGCGCGACGGTGCCGGACGACCTGCCCGCCGACGCGCTGGCGGTCGTTATCGCCGATGAGGGAGTCGTCGCGGCCCTGCTGCGCCGGCCCAACGTCGATACGCTCGCCAATCTATGGGTGTCGGGCCGCGTCGATATCCGGAACGGATCGATTTTCGATCTTGTCGCCGAACGGCCCGCGGTGCGCAGCAAGGCGCTGCTGAAAAGCCTGGATAAGCGCGATCTGTTCCGCACGCTGGCGCGGTTCCTGCTGGTGTCGCGCGGCGGTCCGTTCCCGTTGGAAAACCTGCGCGGCGACAAGGCGCCGATGGATGGATCGTCCGCGTCGAACCAGACCAATGTCGCCTACCACTACGACGTGTCGAACCGGTTCTACGGCCTCTTCCTTGATCCGAGCATGGTCTACACCTGCGCCTATTTTCATGATTGGGACAACGATCTGGAAACCGCGCAGCGCAACAAGCTCGACATGGTGTGCCGGAAGTTGCGCCTGAAACCAGGGGAGCGACTGCTGGATATCGGCTGCGGCTGGGGCGCGCTGATCTGTCACGCGGCCCGCCACTACGGCGTTCACGCCACCGGCGTCACGCTTTCCGTCGAGCAGGCTCAACTTGCGCGGGAGCGGGTGGCGCTCGAGGGGCTTGAAGACCGCGTCACGATCGAACTGCTCGACTACAACGACATGGAAGGGCCGTTCGACAAGATCAGCTCGATCGGCATGTTCGAGCAGGTCGGCATCGACAACCACCCAAAATACTTCAAGGCGGTCAACCGGCTGCTGCGCCCCGGCGGGCTGTATCTGCACCATGCCATCGCTCGGCCCGCCAAGCGGGACGACCGCGCGTTCCGGAAAGGTGCGCGGGAGTACGCCGCGCTGGTGCGGTACATCTTTCCGGGCGGGGAACTCGATCACATCGGGATGTCGGCCGCCAACCTCCAGCGCTTCGGGTTCGAGGTGCATGATGTCGAGGCGTGGCGCGAACACTACGCCCGCACCTGCCGGATGTGGCACGATCGGTTGCGCGCGCGCCAGACGGAAGCGAACGCCGAGGTCGGCAGCGTCAAGACCCGGCTCTGGCTGGCCTATCTGGCCGGGTGTTCGCTGGCGTTTGAACGGAACACGGTTGGGATTTACCAGACGTTAGCGTCAAAGCGGGTGAAGGGGCCGGCCGAGTTGCCGCCGACCCGGGCGGATTTGTATCGGGACTGACGGGGGCCTTCTTCCGTCGTGGTGGCCGCGGGGCCACCATCCACGATTTTGCTGCCAGCAACAGGGGAAAGTCGTGGGTCCCGGGCCTGCGCCCGGGATGACGATCCAGGAAAGAGCGCCTCCCCCCGGCCTACTCCATCACCCAGCCCTTGTCCTTCTTCAGCACCGGCGTGTGGATCATGTCGATCCGCTGCTGTTCGGACATCTCGAGCCAGACCTGCAACCGTTCCAGCACGCGCCGGGTCGGCACCGCCAGGTCGAGCGCCATGGCCTCGGCCATTCCGAAGTAGCGCAAATTGTCCAATTCCCCGTCGCCGCCGAGTTCGCCGGTCACTTGCTCGGCCGCCACCGCCAGGAACCGAGCATTATAACGGATCGGGTTGTTCGGCGGCGTCACCGCGCGGGCCAGGTACCACAGCCCGCCCAGGCGCGCGGGTTCGCCGAGCGACAGCCCGGTTTCCTCGAGCAGTTCGCGGGCCGCGGCGATGCCCAGGCCATGGGCCAGCTTCTCATTCGCTTGCCGGCGCAGGTGGCGTTCGGTGTGATCGGCCAGCGGCGTCGCGGCCGGGGTCGAGAGATCGGCCGCGTCCACCCGTCCGCCCGGAAACACCAGGCGGTTGGGCATGAACACGTGCCGCTTGCCGCGCATGCCCATCAGCATCTCGGCCTCTCCACGCGCCATCCGATACACGATCAGGCTGGCGGCGTGGCGGGCGCGGACGGCACGCGGCCGAGGCGGCTCGTGCTGGTCGATCAGGTTCGCGTGGCGGAAATGATCTTCAGGCAAGGTCGAACCCCTTGGTCTTGAGATAAGCGCGGAAGCCGAACCGCTCCGGCACGGAAAGCTGGCGGGCGACGTTCTCGCTCCAGCCCACGCCTTCGCGCGGGGGATGGACGTCGTTGTTCTTCAGGCCGGACGCGGCGACCGGATCACGGGTGCGCCGGCGTTCGTCATAGGCCGCGACCTCGGTCGGCAAAGCGCTATCGTCGTAGCGTTCCCGATGCACGACGATCGACTGCGGCAGTCGCATGGACGTCGGGCGGCGGAACACGGGCCATCCTACGCTCAACCCCGCCACCGGATAGACCCCGTTAGGCAGGCCGAGAAGGGGCGACACACGCTCGATATGAGAGCGGACATAGGAGATCGGGCAAGTGCCGAGACCCACCGCCTCGGCGGCGGCCATGAACTGCGCCATGGCCAGCGAGCAATCGACGGCGGTGTTCAGAAACGTGTCCATGTTGTTGTTGGCATGGGGCATGTTGTGCATGTCGCACAAACGCTGGCCGCGCCGCATGTCGCCGCACCAGACCAGGAACACGGGCGCGGTGGCGATCCAGTCCATGGTGCCGATCCAGTCGGCGATCTGCTTGATGCGGGGTTTGTCGCGCATGACGACCACGGAATACTGCTGCAAATCCGACTTGGCCGGCGCCGACTGCGCCGCGGCCAGCAGCCCGTCCAGGAGCGGGTCGGGGATGTCCTGGTCGGTATAGCGGCGCACCACGCGCCGATCGAGCAAGGGCGCGATCGGGTCGGGCACCTCCACGTTCGGCATGTCCATGCCATAGCGCGCGTTCAGCAGGGCCTGTCCGTCGGCCATTGGTCATCTCCTCCGCCTCGTCGGACGGAGTGTGGCCCGGCTGGCCGGATTGTTGAAGTGGGGCATTGGCGGCCGTGGTGATCATCGCAAGGTGACACCCACCCCGACCCGGGCTAGACCCTTCTCATGCCGGTCTTTCTGCGTGTGACCCTGCCGCTGTCGGGGGTGAATTTCCTCAACCAGGCGGCCAGGGCGCTGATCGCGACCATCGGCCCACTGCTCGCGCTTGAGTTCGACCTGACGGCGACCGAGCTTGGGATGCTGTCGGCGACCTTCTTCTTTTCCTACGCGCTGTCGCAATTGCCGGTGGGCCTGGCGCTCGACCTGTTCGGAGTCGGGCGCGTCCAGCGGGTGCTGGCGCTGGTCGCCGCGGTGGGTTTCGCGATCTGCGCGATGTCGGACAATGTTCTCGTCCTGGCCGCCGGCCGGTTCGTCACGGGCATCGGCATCAGCGTCGGCATGATCGCGATGCTGACCGCGCATTCCCAATGGGTGCCGCGCCACCGGGTCGCCGCGATGACCGGACTGGGGGTCTTCGTTGCCTCCTTCGGCGGTTTGGCCGCGACCTTGCCGGCACAGCAGCTTGTGCCCCTGTTCGGCTGGCGCGGCGTGTTCTGGGTGTTTGCGATCCTGTCGCTGATGATCGCGGCCTGGATCACCGTAAGTGTCCCCGATCCACCGGGAGAGCGGCCAGTCCGCAAGAGCCTGATCCTCTCGATCCTAGAATTCGCTCGGCTTTTCCAACACCCGGCCTGCCTGCGCTATGCACCCGCGATCGCGCTGCTGTCGGGGATGAACTTCACCTATGGCGGCCTATGGGCCGGCCCCTGGCTGCGCGACGTTGGCGGGTTCGAGGATGAGATGCGGGCCGGCCTGCTGATGGCCTGCATGGCCGGCATGACCGCGGGCAGCCTGCTGACCGGGCAATGCGCGTCCTACCTCCAGCGGGTCGGCTACAGCGCGATGACCGTGCCCTATATCGCGATGGGCGGGCTGCTGCTGGTGCAGATTCTGCTGATATGGGTGCCGTCGCCGCATCCGGTCGCGATCGGGGCGACCTGGTTCGCGTTTTCGTTTCTGAGTTCGGCCGGGCCGGCGGGCTATGCCGCCGTGGGTCAGCGATTCGGGCCGGAGCTTGCCGGCCGCGTTGGCACCGCGCTGAACTTCACGATGCTGGCCGTGGTCTTCTTTCTACAGAATATCATTGGCTGGATTCTGGATCTGTGGCCCCGCACCGCCACTGATGGCTGGGACCCTGTCAGCTATGGATGGGCGATGGGGCTGACAGTGGTGCTTCAGGCCGCCGCAATCCTGTGGATGCTGCGGCCTGAGCGAAAAGCCTGACGGCTCAGGCCGCGAGCGGCTGGAGCTTCTCGATTTCCGCGCCGAAGCGCGCCTGGGCAATCGCCAGATCATAGGCGGTTTGGAGGCCGAGCCAGAATTGCGGGCTGGTGCTGCGGAAGCAGCGCGCCAGGCGCAGGGCCAGATCGGACGTCAGAGGCTCCTGATCCGCCAGGACAGGCGTGATCTGGGATGGAGGAACGCCGAGTGCCTGCGCCAAATGATCGGCGTCCAGGTGCATCGGCTCCATGAACTCTTCTCGCAGCACCCGCCCGGGGTGCATCCGGTTGCTCTTGCGTGCCATGTTGACCCCGCTGAACTCCTTTAACGCAGTGCAACATGACGGGGAGTCGTGGCGGGAAAATGGCAGAATTGGGCAAACAAGGTGAAAGGCCGAAAAATTCGGTAATTTATCACGAAGCCGGCGCGCGGCGGCGGAGGAGGTAGCGCTGCCGCCCCTCCAGCACCAATTCCCGGCGCTGGTTGTGGATCGTGGTGCGGAATCCCAGCACCCCGGTGGTGCGGCCGGGGGTGAGTTCGTCGATCTCCAGCGCGCTGTACAGCGTGTCGCCGGAGAACACCGGTTTCAGGAACTTGCTGGACTGCTCAATGAAGCCGACCAGGCAATCCTCGACAAGAAACGGAAACAACCCGGCGCCGGGCGCGGTCTGCGCCAGGGTCTGCAGGCCATGCGCGAGCAGGCCGGGCATGCCGCGCGTCTTGCAGTATTCGACGTCGTAATGGACCGGGTGGTTGTCCCCGCTTGCGCCCTGGAAGGCCAGGAACACGGCGTCGGTCATGGTGCGGCTGGGGAGCAGAAACCGCTCCCCCACCGTGAAATCGTCGAACCAGCGCTGGCCTGGAACCATGCGATGGGCGGCGGGATCGAAGGCGTCCATGCTCATGCTGGCATCTTGCAGCCGGTGCCGGGATCGGCGAGCTCATCGACCGCCGGCCCGATCACCTTGTTCTCGCCATTCCGGGCCTCCCGCAGCCAGATGGTCTGGATCGGATTATGGCTGGGGGACAGGGTGAAGGCACCGCGCGGGCTGTCGATCTTGGCCGAACGGATGGCGGCGGCCAGCGGCTTGATGGCCGAGGCATCGCCCTTGGTCGCGGCAAGCCCCGCCATCAGCATCTGCGCCGCGTCGTAGCCCTGCACGGCATAGACGTCCGCGTCCCGGGTCGTCATGGCCTTGAAGGCGGCGCGGAAGGCGAGGTTCTTAGGGTTTTCCAGGCCGTCGCCATAATGCAACGCAGTCTGGATGCCCTCGGCCGCCGCGCCCTGGGCCTTCAGCACGCCCTCGGTCAGGAAGCCTGAACCGCAGAGCGGCAGCTTCGCCCTCAGGCCGGCCGCGGCATAGTCCTTGACGAACTGCACGGCGCCGCCGCCAGCGAAGAACGACCCGACCGCGTCGACGCCCAGGCCCGGAAGCTGGGCCAGGATCGGCTGGAAATTCGCCTCGGGGAACGGAAGGGTCAGCACATGGGTCAGTTCGGCGCCGCCCGATTTCAGGCCGTCGCGGAAGCCCTCCCCCGATTCCCGGCCGGCCGCATAGTCCCAGGTGACCCAGGCCGCCTTCTTCACGCCCTGGGAGGCCAGCGCCTTGCCCATGCCATAGGCCGGCTGCCAGTTGCTGAACGATGACCGAAACACGTAGGGCGAGCACAGGTCTCGGGTGGCCGCGACGTTGCCTGCATTGGGAATGATCAGCGGCACTTCCTTGTCGCGCGCCGCCTGCACCAGCGCCATCACGACGCCGGAATGGACGGTGCCGATCATGGCATCCACATTATCCCGCCCCAGCAGCCGGTTCACATTGGCCGGCGCCTTCGACGGATCCGATTCATCATCGACCTTTACAATGGTGACCGTCCGGCCACCCATCTTGCCGCCGTTCTCCTTGAGGCACAGCTCGACCGCGGCGGCGATGTTTTCGCCGAGCACGGCGAAGGTGCCGGAGAAGGGCAGCATCAGGCCCAGCTTCAGCGGCGCGCCTTGCGCGATGGCCGGGGTGGCCAG
>CAMCDA010000030.1 GCA_945873195.1 Asaia bogorensis | reverse complement strand
TCCACCGCCCGGAAACAAGGTTGGAATCTTCTCACGGCCCTCTCGACCACGCCGGCTTCACTCATCCTCGCTTTATCCGGATAACGCTGGCCCCGCCGTACCTCCACGAGCGCCTTTCTTGCTCACGGTGGGGGGCTTGGGAGTTACGGAAAGTGTTCGCTTATCTTGCCGTCCTGGCCTCGGCCGCCATGCTGGCGGTTTCGGTTGGCAGTCCCGTACAAGCGCAGACGGTATCCGCCGACGAGGCGAAGAAGATCGCGACCGAGGCGTATCTGTATGCCTATCCGATGCTCTACAACTACAAAACGCTGTTTCAACAGGCGGCCGACCCTGCGTTCCCCGGCTATGGCGGTGGTTTCAACCGCTTCCGTCACTACTCGCGCGGTTTCACGCCGGCTGACAAGGATATCGTCACGCCGAGCAACGACACGCCGTACTCCTGGGCCTGGCTCGACCTGCGGACCGAGCCGATGGTGGTGTCCGTTCCGGCGTCGCCAGACCGCTACTACGTCCAGCAGTGGTTCGACCTCTACACGCACAACTTCGCCTACATCGGCTCACGGTCGACCGGTACCGCCGCGGGTCACTATCTCTTCGTCGGTCCGAACTGGAAGGGCGAGACACCGGACGGCATCACGAAGGTGTTGCGCGCCGAGACCGAGATCATCGGCACGCTGACGCGGACGAGTTGGTCCGGGCCGGCGGATCGTGACGGCCTAGTGGCCACCCAGCGGCAGTATCGCATCCGGCCGCTGAGCGAGTTCACGGGCGGAAAGCCACCGCAACCTGCACCAGGCTACCTGTTTCCGGCGTGGGACGAGGCACGCGCCAACTCCATCGGCTTCATCGAGTACCTGAACTTCCTGCTTCGCTTTTCCCCGGTGGTCGACAGTGAGAAGGCCACCATGGAGCGCTTTGCCGAGATCGGCATCGGCCCGGGGCGCGCCTTCGATCCGACCGTGGTGGATCCGTCGACCCGCGCCGCGATCGAGGCCGGCATCAAGGAGGGGGCGGCCAAGCTTCAGGCCGAACTCGCCAAGACGACCAGTTCGGTCGACCTCTTCGGCACCCGTGCGTTCCTCGGCCAGGACTACGTCATGCGACGGGCTGTCGGCGCGGCGATCGGCATCTACGGAAACTCGAAAGAGGAGGCCTACTACACAGCCTACAGCGTGGACGCGAACAAGCAGCCGCTCGACGGCAGCAATCGCTACGTGCTGCGATTCTCGAAGGACCAGGTGCCGCCGGTGAAGTTCTTCTGGTCCATGACCATGTACAGCCTGCCGGACAGGCTGCTGGTCGACAACCCGATCCAGCGCTATGCGATCGGCAGCCGGACTCAGGGACTCAAGACCAACGCCGACGGCTCGGTCGACATCTACCTTCAGTCGACGCCCCCCGGGGGCGACAAGGAGTCCAACTGGCTTCCGACGCCGAAGCAGGGGCCATTTTTCATGGTGCTCAGGATGTATGGGCCGGAAGGGAAGCTCGCGGCCGGCGAGTGGCAGGCGCCGGAGCCGTCTGTTGCCAGGTAGCCATGACCGCCCAATGAGGAGGATGCTGATGAAATCACTGCGGGTCATTCCAGCAGCGCTCGCCGTTAGCGTTGCGCTTGTTTCCGTCGTTCGCGCGGAGACGGTCTCGACCCGGGTTGGCAAGCTCGAATTCCAGGGCAGCTATCCGAGCGACGCCACGATCGCCAAGCTCTATGACGAACGCGACTTCCAGCGCGCCACGCAGGCGTACCTCTGGGCGTTGCCGATCGTCGGCATGGCCAACTGGCAGAAGGCGGATGAGGAAATCTTCGGCGCCAAGTCGGGCGACGTCATCATCTACGACGACTTCGTAAGCAAGCGCGGCATCCTGACGGCCAATGCAACGACGCCCTATGTCATCAGCTTCTTCAATCTTGCCGAGACGGGGCCGGTTGTCATCGACATGCCGGCAGGTTCCGTCGCCGGTTTCGTCAACGACATGTGGCAGCGGCCCATCGTCGACATGGGCCAGACCGGACCCGACAAGGGCAAGGGCGGAAAGTACCTGCTGGTCGGTCCGGGCCAGAAGGTCGACAACACCGAGGGCTACTACGTCGTCAACCCGTCCACCACGAATGTCTTCTGGGGCTTTCGTGCGCTGGAGCGCGATCCCGCCAAGGTGCAGGCCCTGCTCGATGCCTTGAAGATCTATCCACTGGCCCGCAAGGACAATCCCCCCAAAGTCCGGTTCGTCGACGTCAAGGGTAAGTCGTGGTCGCAGACGCAGCCGCGGGGCCTCGCCTATTGGCAGAGCCTTTCGGACATCATCAACCGCGAGCCCGTGCAGGAACGGGACCGGTTCTTCATGGCGATGCTCAAGCCGCTGGGCATTGAGAAGGGCAAGCCCTTCAAGCCCGATGAACGCCAGGAGAAGCTGCTGACGGAAGGCGCCGTCGTTGGCGAAGCCATGGCGAAGGCCAATGACTTCGAAAAGCAGTTTCCGGCCGCACACTATGTCAATGGTCGGCGCTGGGAGTTCGCGCTGGCGCTCGACCCTAGCCAGCGCACCATGAACTACGACCAACTCGACGAACGCGCGGCCTGGTTCTACGAGGCCACGACGACCTCGGCGGGCATGGTGACGACCACGCCGGGTGTGGGCCAGATCTATCTCGGTACCTACAAGGATAAGGCAGGCAACTGGCTGGATGGCAGCAAGACGTACCGGTTGCGGGTCGAGAAGGATGCACCGGTGGCGAATTTCTGGTCGATGACGGTCTATGACACCGACACGCGCGCGCTGATCGACAATCGGACGCAACAGGCCGACCGCTCCTCGCGCATGGATCTCAAGAAGAACCCCGACGGGTCGGTCGATCTCTTTGTGGGTCCGAAGGCGCCCAACGGCATGGAAAGCAACTGGGTGCAATCCGTGCCCGGCAAGTCATGGTTCTCGTACTTCAGGCTGTACGGCCCGACAGAACCCTTCTTCAATCGCTCTTGAGTGCTGGATGACTTCGAAGAGGTGAAATGACCCGCCCGCCCTTGTTCGGAAAAGCGCTGAACAAGGAAACGGCAGCCCAACGGGTCGGGCGCGGGTCCGCAGGGCGCTCGCCCAAGCTGACGGTAAAAGAGCGTTCCTAAAAATGTAGTGCGACAAATGCTTACGGTGTTTGATACGTCTTCAAATCCTGGGCGCTCCAAGGGTCGCTTCGAGCCACGGTGAAGCGTTCACCAGCGCCCCAGGGGGTCGATAGTCCTCGATAGATCTCGAAAGGTGAGGTTTCGCGGAACCGGCCAGCAACCGCCGAGCTTCAACAATTCCCCATCCGGCCCACCATCACGCTCGGCTCTACTCCGCTGCGTGCCGCATCCCGGCCTCGGTCGCCGCCTCCAGGTTCAGCAGCCGAGCCAGCCGTTCCAGCCGCCGCACCACCGCCTCGCCGGAGAACACGCCGCTGTCCTCGTGCAAGGCCAGCACCAGCCGAACGCCCTGGATGCGCAGCGCCGTGCCGGCCAGGATATCGGGCGTGCCGGCGGACAGCGTGTAGGCCAGCCGCAGCGCGCCGCCCAACGCCTCGGCCCGTGCCGCCGCGGCGGGGCTGAGCAACGTCCGCGCCGCCCGGGAGAACGGCGCATCGGCGTCGGCCTCGTACCGCGACGCCACCGCCAGCGCGAGGAACGCCCGTGTCGGGTGATCGAGACCAAGGCCAGGCTGGCGCAGGATGCGAAAGAACGCCTGTTCGGCGCGGAACTCGGGATGGTCGTGGCTGCCGATATCGGACATCCAGCACACAGCCTCCCGCAGCCGGCGTTCCGCGGCCGTGTCCCGCGCGAACAGCGAATCTGTCCACTCCATCAGCGCGGGCGGCAGTGACGGATCGCGGCCGTGCCGTTCCGCCAGTTCGTGCGCGGCGGCCATCAGCGGATCCTGGGCACGGATCTCGGGTGGCATCAGGCGCATGAACCAGCCCTCGCGCAGGCCGCTCGCGCTGAACACTACCCGGCGCGCGCCGGTCACGCGCAGAAGCCGCCGCAGCACCACCGCGGCATAGGGCAGGTCGTCGATCCGCCGGCGCGGCGCGCCCAGCATCTTCTCCAGCTCGCGTCGTGTCGCGCTCAGGATATCCTCGACAAACCGGCGCGCGTCGTCGCCGTCGATCGTGTAGTGGTGGACGATCTGCAGCAAATGCGATCGCCGCAGGATGTGCATGCGGGCCAGCGCGCGCCAGGCGCCGCCCACCAGATACAGATCGCGCTCCGGGGCCTCCCCCAGCCACGGGACCTGCCGCAGGTCGGCCTCGGTGATCTCCCGCGCGCGGTTCAGGTCACGGCCGGAGCGTTCGGACAGCCGGATGACCCCCAGGCGCGCGGTATGCGACTGGCCGCGCACGCCCGGGCCGATCCGCACGAGTTCCAGGGACCCGCCGCCGATATCGGCGAGAATGCCGTCCGCGTCGGGGATGCCGCACAATACGCCCTCGGCCGACATCTCGGCCTCCTCGATCCCGGTCAGCACACGGATCGGCACGCCTGGCATCAGGCCGCGCAGATTGGCCACGAAGTCCGGGCCGTTGCGGGCATCGCGCACGGCGGCGGTGGCCAGCACCTCGAACGGGTCGGCGCGCATTGCGCGGGCGACGGCGTGGTAGCGGTGCATGACGCGCAGGGCCTGGCCGACGCCGTCCTCATTCAGGTTGCCGGTTTCCTGCAACCCCTGGCCCAGCCGCAGCACCGCCTTTTCGTTGAAGATCGCGGTCGGGTTGCGGGACACCCCTTCATAGACAACCAAACGCACGGAGTTGGACCCAAGGTCGACCACGCCGCAACGCGGCAGTTCGGCAGGCGGGGAAAACGGCATTGATCAATCCTGGTTGACGCGATCCTGGCGGCTTCGGGTCGGCAGAGGTGATGCGAGGGTCGGTCTGTGCAAGGCGGAGCCTCGGCCGGACAAGGACGGGTTGGTCATGAAATAATCATGGGCCGAGACCGGGCGGCGGCCCGCGGCCACGCGCTTCCAGGTCCCATCGGGACGAAGCTCCCAGGATTGGAGCGTGTCGCGGATGTTGGTGGCCATGATCTGGTCCAGGACCTGCGCGTGCACGGTGGGATTATGGATCGGGACCAAGCTTTCGACCCGCCAATCCATGTTACGCTCCATCCAATCAGCCGAACTGATATACACCAGCGCGTGGCGGCTGGGCAGGGCATGCCCGTTGCCAAAGGCGTAGACGCGGCCGTGTTCCAGGAACCGTCCGACGATGGATCGCACGCGGATATTCTCGGACAGGCCCGGCACGCCCGGCAGCAGGCAGCAGATGCCGCGCACCACGGCGATGATCTTCACGCCGGAGATGGAGGCCGCGTAGAGCGCGTCGATCAGGCGGGTATCGACCAGGCTGTTCATCTTGAGCCAGATGTGGGCAGGCCGACCAGATTGTGCGAGGGCGATTTCCCGCTCGATCAGTTCCAGCAGGATATCGCGGGTGGAAATCGGGCTGAAGCCGAGCTGCTCCATGCTTTCGGGGCGGGCGTAGCCGGTCATGAAGTTGAACAGGCGGGCGGCATCGCGGGTCAGCGCTGGGTCGGTGGTGAAGAAGCTCAGGTCCGTGTAGATGCGCGCGGTGATCGGGTGATAATTGCCGGTTCCGAAATGGGCATAGGACCGCAGCATCCCGGCTTCCCGCCGGACCACCAGCGATATTTTCGCGTGGGTTTTCAGCTCGGTGAACCCATAGACGACCTGAACGCCGGCGGCTTCCATTGTGCGGGCGAGGCGGATGTTCGCTTCCTCATCGAAGCGGGCGCGCAGTTCGACCATGGCGACGACGAACTTGCCGGCCTCGGCCGCCTCGATCAGCGCCTTGACGATCGGGCTGTCCTGGCTGGTCCGGTACAGCGTCTGCTTTACCGCCACCACCGACGGGTCCTGCGCGGCCTGGCGCAGGAACTGCACGACGACGTCGAAGCTTTCGTAGGGATGGTGAACGATGATGTCCTTTGCCCGGATCGCGGCGAAGCAATCACCGCCGAAGTCGCGGATGCGCTCGGGGAAGCGCGGGGTGAAGGGCGGGAACAGCAGGTCCGGCCGGTCATCGACAATCAGCTTGCGGACATCGACCACGCCCATGAACCCTGGCTGGGAGTGGATTTCGTCGGGGGCCGCGTTCAGCTCGCGCGCGACCAGCTCATGCAGTTCCTCGGGCATGCGCGAGTCGATTTCCAGATGGATCACGACGCCGCGCCGCCGCCGCTTCAGGGCGGTTTCGTAGGAGCGGACCAGGTCCTCGGCTTCTTCCTCGAACTCGACATCGGTGTCGCGGATCAGGCGGAACAGGCCGTGGCCGGCGCGCTCGAACCCCGGGTAGACGCGCTGGAGGAACATGATCACCAGGTCTTCCAGCGCGACGAAGCGGATCGGGCCGCCGCTGTCATCAGTGGGCAGGCGAATAAACCGCTCCACCTGGCTCGGCAGCGGCAGCAAAGCGCGCATGGCCTGGCCATCCGCCACGCGGGTCAGCAGCAGGGCCATCACCAGGCCCATGTTCGGGATGAACGGGAACGGATGCGCGGGATCGATGGCGAGCGGGGTCAGGACCGGGAACACCTGCTCCATGAACCAGGCTTCCAGCCAGATTCGGTCGGCCGGGGTCAGCGCGTCGGGCGTGCAGACGGCGATGCCCGCCTTGCGCAGCAGCCCGCACAGATCGCGCCAGATGCGTTGCTGGTCGGCCAGCAGCCGGTCGGTCTGCTGTCGGATTTCGATCAATTGTTGCGCCGGAGAGCGTCCATCGGCCGAGGGGCGGGTCACGCCCGCCTTGGCCTGCCCGATCAGGCCGGCGACGCGGACCGAATGGAACTCATCCAGGTTCGACGCGCTGATCGACAGGAACCGCGCGCGTTCCAGCAGCGGGTGGCGGGGATTGTCCGCTTCCTCCACGACGCGATGGTTGAACGCCAGCCAGGACAGCTCGCGGTTGATGAAGCGCGCCGACCCCGCCGCGCGAATGGCGGGGGGAAGCGTCTCGAAGCCCGGTTCGGCCTCGGGCGGCGGCGAGAGATCGATTGGTTCGGCGGTCTGCGGCATCCGGCCCTCTGGTATCGTGCCCTTTGGCATCATGACCCCTGCTGGGTGAACCTTACCCGAAAATCGTCACCGCCCAGGCCGGGTTCGCTGGGTGTCTCGGAAACGTCATGATCATCCGGCGGGAAGCCGGGTAGCCGCCCTTGCAGGCATAGCACCTCGGCGGCGAGGGGACGGGTGATGCCGCCGCCGGCCGCCAGCGCCGCCGCGTCCAGCCGGGACACGGCCTCTTGCAATGCCGCCGGAGAGCGCGGCAGGCGCAGCAGCAGCCAGTCCCGCAGCCCCGGCGAAACCATGAGCTGCCGGTCCTCCAGTAGGCGGGTGAGCAGGTCGCGCAGCAGGGCGTCGTCGGGGCGGCGGATTTCCACCGCGACGATGGCGCGCAGGCGGCTGGCCAGATCGGGCAGGCGCACCGGCCAGCGCGCGGGCGGTTCGGAAGCGGCGAGCAGGATCGGGACCGCGGCCTCCCGGCAGGCATTCAGCAGATGCAGCAGGGCCGATTCCTCGGCCGGCGCGTCGGCCTGGTCCACCGCCATCCCCGCGGGGTTCGGCGGCGGCGGGATGCCCACCAGGTCGCGGCCGGACAGCAGGGTCGCGCCCCGCCGCTGGGCGAAGATATGCAGCAGATGGGTCTTGCCGCCGCCGGCTTCCCCCCACAGCGCCAGCCGCTGGTCCGGCCAGTCGGCGACGCGGTCCAGCCAGGTCAGCGCCTCCTGATTTGAGAGCGCCGGCAGGAAGGAGTCGGGCGCGTATTGCGCCCGGTGCGGAAACGGCAAGGGAAGCTGCCGCATCATGGCCGAGCCGGCGGATCGAGATAGAGCGGGCTGGTCAGATAGCGCCGCAGCCAGAACCGGCACAGCACGCCGATTGTCGCCGCCACCGGCACCGCCAGCATGACGCCCAGGAACCCGAACGCGGCCGCGCCGGCGAACAGCGCGAAGATCACCCACACCGCCGGCAGTTCCACCCGATCCCCCAGGAAGCGTGGATACAGTAAGTAGCCTTCCAGGATGTGGCCGATCACCAGCACGCCGCCGACCATGGTCACGCCGCGCCAATCGGGGAACTGCGCCAGCGCCAGCCCGATCGAGGTCAGCGCGCCAGAGATCGAGCCGACATACGGGATGAACGACAGGATGCCCGCCGACAGACCCACCACCAGCCCCAGGTCGAGCCCCACCATCGTCAGCCCGAACGCATAGAGCAGCGCCAGGATCATGCAGCACATTGCCTGCCCGCGCACCCAGGCGGACAGGATGCGATCGACCTCGCTCGCCTGCGCGCGGATGACGCTGCGGTAGCGCAGCGGCAGCCAGGAATCGACCCGCTCGATCACCACCTGCCAGTCGCGCAGCAGATAGAAGCCCACGACCGGCGTGACGACCGCGAGGCTCAGGAGGTTGAACAGCGCGAACCCGCTGCCGATCATGCCGGTGACGGTGGACAGCAGGACCCGCAGCATGGCGGCGGCCTGGCCGGCGATCAGTTCCCGGATCCGGTCATTGACCACGTCGGAGCCGAAATGCTCCTGCAAATCGGTCAGTACGCCGGTGGCCCAGCCCTGCACGAGGGTCGCGTATTGCGGAATCCGGAACACCAGCAGCCCGACCTGCGCGATCAGCAGCGGATACAGCAACAGGGCGAACATCAGCACGCCCAGCAGCAGCGCCAGGATCATGACCAGCGCGCCAACGCCGCGGGGCAGCCCCATGCGGGCGAGCCGCGTGGTGGGCGGGTCCAGCGCATAGGCGATCACCGCGGCGGCGACGAACGGGGCAAGGATCGAGGCAAACAGCTCAAGCGCCAGCCACAGCACTACCAGCAGGCCGATCCCCAGGCCGAATCGCTGCGCCCGGGTCGGCCGAACGGATGCGAGGGCCGGTTCGCCAACCGGTGGGGTCGAGGGCGGTGGGGACGGGGTCGGCTCGGGTGGCGGGGCGCTAGGCACGCGCGGTCGACCACACATAGGCCGCTCCGGACGCCAGCGTGGTGGCCGCGACCACCCACGCCAGCCCCTGGGCCACGTAGGGGATCGTCAGGTCGAACCCGGAGATCAGCAGGGTCGTGGCAATCAGCAGGATCTGGAAGACCGTATTGAGCTTGGAGATATACAAAGGCCGGATCACGATCGGATGGCCAAGGACACCGAGCACGATGACGCCGCCGACGATCAGGAGGTCGCGGAACACCACCAGGATCGCGAGCCAGACCGGGATCACGCCCACCGCGGCCAGGGTCACATACATCGTCACAAGCAGCGTCTTGTCGGCCACCGGATCGAGTACGGCGCCGATCGCGTTGCCGCCATAGCGGCGCGCCAGCCAGCCATCCACCGCGTCGGACACGCCGGCGGCGACGAACAGGAAGAACGCCTCGGCCAGCCGGTGTTCCAGCACCAGGAGGAAGGCCAGCGGTACGGCGCATAAACGGGCGAAGGTGACCATGTTCGCCAGCGTGAAGACGACGCTGGTGCCGTTGCCGGGGTATTGCGAACCGTCAGGCATGGGACGATCCGGAGCGGCGGGCGGGGCTGAAAACAGGCGCCAGCCGGCATCCGGCATACAGTGTCACCGAATGCCCAACCGCCATTTCCTCGGGTGCGCCCTTACCCAACATTGCCATCCATCGGCGGCTTGTGGTTTCTGACCGCCTCAAACAACTCGATTACCGTAAAGAGGGCCGCCATGACCAGTGCAGATCGCGGGCGTCCGACGGCCGAAAATGGCCTCGATTACCGCTCCGCCGGCGTGGATATCGATGCCGGGGACGCGCTGGTGGAGGCGATCAAGCCACTCGCCCGCTCCACCAGCCGAACCGGCGTGATGGGAGGGCTGGGCGGCTTCGGCGCGCTGTTCGACCTCAAGGCCGCTGGCTTCAAGGACCCGGTGCTGGTGTCATCCACCGATGGCGTCGGCACCAAGCTGAAGATTGCCATCGATACCGGCATCCATGACACGGTGGGCATCGACCTGGTGGCCATGTGTGTCAACGACCTGGTCGTGCAGGGTGCCGAACCGCTGTTCTTCCTGGACTATTTCGCCACCGGCAAGCTGGATGTCACGCAGGCGCGCGCCGTCATCTCGGGCATCGCCGAGGGCTGCCGGCAGGCCGGCTGCGCCCTGGTCGGCGGCGAGACCGCCGAAATGCCGGGGATGTATGACAGCGGTGACTACGACCTGGCGGGGTTTTCCGTGGGCGCGGCCGAACGCGACAACCTTCTGCCCACCGCCATCGCCGCCGGCGATGCCGTACTGGGTTTGGCCAGCTCGGGCGTCCATTCCAATGGCTACTCGCTGGTCCGCCGAGTCGTCGCCGCCAGCGGGCTGGGCTGGGACACGCCGGCCGCCTTCGCCCCCGGCCTGACGCTGGGGCAGGCGCTGATGACGCCCACCCGTATCTACGTGAAGTCGCTGCTGGCGCTGCACCGAGCGGGCCTGCTGAAGGCCGCCGCGCATATCACCGGCGGCGGGCTGGTCGGCAATCTGCCGCGCGTGCTGCCCGACGGCCTCGCCGCCGCGGTGACCACGAACTGGCCGGTGCCGCCGGTCTTCGCCTGGCTCGCCCGCGCTGGCGGCATCGACCCGCGGGAGATGCTGCGCGTGTTCAACTGTGGCATCGGCATGGCCGTGGTCGTAACCGACGCCGCCGCCGCGACTCGCGTGCTGACCGAGGCCGGGGAGCAGGTCACCCACATCGGCACCATCGTGGCGGCCGAGGGCGAGGCCTCCGTCATCATCGATCCCCCAGCCGGATGGCTGGCGTGAACCCAGGCCGGATGGCTGGCGTGAACCCTGTTGTCCCCCTTGGCGGAAAGCGACGGACCGCCATCCTGATCAGCGGCCGAGGCTCGAACATGGCGGCGCTGCTCGACGCGGCGCGCGATCCGGCGTTTCCGGCGGAAATCGTGCTGGTCCTTGCCAACCGGCCGGATGCTGGCGGCCTCGGCCTCGCCGCGGCGGCCGGCATTCCCACCGCCATCGTCGACCACCGCCCCTTCAAGGGCGACCGCTCGGCGCACGAACGGGCGATCGACGCGGAATTACGGACGGCCCGGGCGGAGATCATCTGCCTCGCCGGTTATATGCGGTTGCTGACCCCATTCCTGGTGGATGCCTGGGCCGGCCGGATGCTGAATATCCACCCGAGCCTGCTGCCCGCCTTCCCCGGCCTGGATACCCATGCGCGCGCGCTGGCCGGCTGCGTGAAACTGCATGGCTGCACCGTCCATGTCGTGACCCAGGACATGGATGAGGGACCCATCCTCGCCCAGGCCGCCGTGCCTGTGCTGCCGAGCGATACGGAGTCCGACCTTGCCGCCCGCGTGCTGCGGCAGGAGCACGCGATCTACCCCGCCGCCCTGGCCGCGTTCGCCGCCGGCCTGCCGCCCCGGGCGGCCGATGCCGCCGCGTGCTTGGCCAACCCCTTGCCGTAATGGCCAGGGCTGCCATAAAACACCGTCAATACCGATCGAAATAGACACCGAGGAACCCATGGCCGATCACGGCAGCAGCACCTTCACAGGCCCGGAAACGCCGGAAGAACTCCTGGCCGACCGTCAGCGGATGTGGAACGGCTTCACCACCGCCACGACCATCAGCGTCGTGCTGTCCGTGGTGACGCTGATCCTGATGGGCGTGTTCCTGCTCTAGCCGTTCACCCCCGGGGGAAACGCGCCACCATGGCGCGCGAGGCCGGGGCGTTTGGTCCGTGGCGTTTGGCGGTAGGCGGGTCATGACGCTTCGGCCCTGGTTCATCCTGGCCGCGCTAGCCCTGGCGCGGATCAGCTTCGGCTACCAGTTCCAGACGGTCGCGACCCTCGCCCCCGACCTGGTGCCGCGCTTCAACCTCTCCTACAGCGAACTCGGCGCCATGATCGGCGCCTACATGCTCATGGGCGCCTTCGCCGCCCTGCCGCTGGGCATGCTCGCCCGCAGGATCGGAGACCGCATCGTCCTTGGCGGCGGCCTGGCGCTGATGGTCGCCGGCGCCGTGATCGGCGTGTGGGACGACGATCCCGCCGGCATCGCGCTCGGCCGCACCATTGCCGGCTTCGGCGCGGTCGCGATGATCGTGCTGCAGAACAAGATCATCGCCGATTGGTTCACCGGCAAGCGCTTCATGATCGCGATCAGCGTGTCGGTCTGTTCCTACCCGATCGGCGTGGGGCTGGCGCAGCTTGTCCTGCCTTTGCTGGCCTCGACCCACGGTGTCCGCGCGGCCCTGGCGAGCGACGCCGTCCTCGCCGCGATCTCCCTGGTCCTGTTCCTGGGCAGCTTCCGGCCGTCGCCGCTGGTGGCGGGGGTGTCGACGAAATTCTCCCTGCCTGGCCCGCGGGAGTGCCTGCTGCTCGCCATCGCCGGCTCGACCTGGACCGCCTACACCGCCGGCTACGCGGCCTTCGCGTCCTATGTGCCCTCGATGCTGACGATCCGAGGCGACTCGCTGGCGCTGATCGGCGTGGTGATGACCATCGCGACCTGGGGCAACGTGCCCGCGACGATGTTCGGCGGCGGGCTGGCGGCGCGCCATGGGGCGCTGCGGATCTTCCTGATCGGCACGGTCACCCTGATCGTCGGAATGGTGGGGATCGCCCTGGCGGGGATGCCGGTGTTCTGGGCGGTGCTGGTCGGGGTGCTTGGGTCGATCCAGCCCGGGATCATCATGGCAGTTGGCACCCTTTCCGCTCGGCCTGAGAACCGGGCGGTCGGGATGGCGCTGTTCTACTCGCTCTACTACGCCGGCGGCACGGTGGGGCCGGCGGTGTGCGGCTGGGTGGCGGACCAGTATGGCGGGCCGGCGGGTGGGGTGCTGGCGGCGGCGGCAATCTCCACTTTGGTGGTCCCGCTGTTCCTCCTGCACCGCAAGCTCGCTCGGCATGAGGTCATGCTGGTTCGGCCGTAGCGAGTCTCAGACCAGCAGGATCGCCCCCCAGGCCAGCACCAGCCCGCCCGCCGTGTAGGCCGCGTTCCAGCGTGACCCCACGGTCCAGGGCGACACCCCCGCCCAGCGCGCCGTGATGATGGCCGAGGCCGACATCGGCGTCATGCCCACCGCCAGCCCCCAGCCGAGCATGCAGGAGAGGGCGAGGGCGGATGGGGCAATGCCGAGGGCGGCGGGGTCGGGCAGGGCGGCGCCGATCAGCGCCACGATGGCAATCGGGTTCAACCCGATCTGGCCCGTGGCGATCAGCACGACGGGGACCAGCAGGGGCACCAGAATCGGCGGCAGCACCCCGATCACCGGCGCCAGCAGGTCGGGCGGCAGGACCGCGCCCACTGTCACGCCCATGAAACCGGAGCCGGCGAGGACCGTGGCCTCTCCGCGAAAGGCCGGCACGCGAGGGACGAAGCGGGCGATGCGGCGGCCGAGGACTCCCGCGATTCGACCTGGTGTGACGGGGCGGACGAAGTGGCTGGTCTGGGTGGCGATCCAGATCAGGGCCGCCAGCGGCACGGCCAGGGTGACCGCGGCGACAAGGGAGACGCCGAGCAGGAGGCTGGTGGCCTCGGAGGCCACCATGACGGCGAGGACCAACAGGACCAACGCCAGGTGGATGCCCCAGCCGCCGGGGGCCGGTTCGGGTGGTGGGGTTGGGTGCATCAACCGGTCCTCCAGCCAGCCGACGGCCATGATCCCGAGGGAGGTCGCGAAGGCGAGGGGCAGCAGGAGGTGGAGGGAGGCGGTGGGCACGGCGGTAGCGACCACGACGGTCATGAGGTTGAGGGGGTTCCAGCAGTTCATCACGCAGAACCCGCGCTGGATCGCGAGGAGCATGCGCTTGCCCCGTTCGGCTTGTTCGGTGCCGCGCGCGTTGGCGTTTTCGACCCCCCGCGCATTCGCGCGCCCCATCCCCCGCGCATTCGCAACCCCCATCCCCCGCCCATTCGCGCGAGCCACCATCGCGCCCAGGAGTTCGATGCTGCCGTAGGAAAGGATGATCCCGAACAGATGCCCGCCTCCGGCCAGGGCGGCGTAGCGGCGGCCGGGCGGCTGGGCCACCAGATGCTGGCCGCAGTAGCGGACGAGGGGGCTGGTCTCGGCCGCGTCGCGCAGGGTCGTCAAAGCGAGGAAGAACGCCCCATAGACCGCGCCGCGCTGCCAGCCATCGAGGAACAGGGCCAACTTCCGGTCACTGGCCGCGATCGCGAGCAGGCCGGCGCCGGTCAGGACCAGGAACAGGACCTGGGCGTAGCGGCGCTGACGGGGGAATTCCATGACCAGGAACAGCAGCATCGCCAGGCCGGCGAACCAGCCGGCGCCGGGGACTGCAAGGAACTGGTGCAGCAGGATCGCGGCGCAGGCCAGCAGGTAGGCCCAGGCACTGGGGGCGATGGTTCGGCGGTTGGTCACACGGTGATGTTGCCGGGGGCAGGGCCGTCTGGCCAGACGGGAGGCGCGGTGGGGTGTTGGGTTGTGGCGTGTTGTTCTGCTCGGGTTTGCCGGGTGGTTTGCCGCCTCCCCTCCCGCGTCATCCCGGCCTTGTGCCGGGACCAATACCAGCACCCTGCCGCGATTGGTCCCGGGACGAACCCGGGATGACGTTGGGCAGAGACCGGGGGGACGCTGGGACGCATCGTGATCCCCGCTCCGGCGGGGGGCGATCTGGACAGGTCCCGATCGCGCGCGTAACGCTCCCGGCAAATACCAGGAGGTTTCCCTAATGCTGTTCGACCTGCAGAATGTCACGAACGAGAATGTCTACAAGCTTCTGGTCGCGACCATCGGCCCGCGCCCGGTCGCCTGGGTCACCACCCAGGACGTCGACGGCACGGTGAACTGCGCGCCGTTCTCCTTCTTCAACGCGATGTCTGGCAACCCGCCGGTCGTGGCCTTCGGCATCGGCGGGCGCGGCCCGGGCGACGTCAAGGACACCGGCGGCAACATTCGCCGCACCGGCGAGTTCGTGGTCAATCTGTGCAGCTTCGCGCTCGCCGAACCGATGAACATCACGGCCATCGATTTCCCCAAGGGCGTCGATGAGCTGAAGGAAGCCGGCCTGACCACCGCGGCCTCCACCCATGTAAAGGTGCCCCGCATCGCGGAAGCCCCGGTCGCCATGGAGTGTGAGCGCCTGGTCATCGTCGATGTCGGCATCGACCGCGCCGTCGTGCTGGGCAAGGTCGTGGCCTTCCACATCCAGGACGACTGCGTGCTGGACAAGGATCGCTGCTATATCGATACGCCCAAGCTGGACCTGATCGGCCGTCTGCACGGCGGTGGCTGGTATTCCCGCGTGACCGACCGGTTCGAGCTGCCGCGCATCTCGGTCGAGGAATGGGCGAAGCGCAAGGCCGCCAAGGCCGCTGAGTAGGAGCCATCATGACGGGCACGATCGACTTCACCCCAGGCGGTTTCGCCTACGCCCCCGGTGTCTTCCAGTATTCCGCCGGGGTGCGTGCCCTGGCGGGCCATCGGATCGAGCGTGTCCGTTTCTCCCGCGTCGTGCCGGTGGCCGAGGGCTTCCGGCGCATCGCCGCTTTCCTCCAGGACCAGGGTCGGCCACTGACCGCGTTCTGCGCCTGCGAACTGCGCTCTCCGGCGCCGTTCACCGAGGAAGGGTTCCGGACCTTCAACCTGGCCTATGCCCAGGTCCTGACCGAATGGGGCATCATGACCGGGCAGGCCAACCCGGTCGCCCGCAGCAATGTCTGCCCCGAGCTCGACAAGCCGGCCGAACCCGGCTTCCAGGCGTTCTGCTTCACCAGGCCCGACCCGGATGCGCCGCCATCCTTCATGGTCGCCGGCAGCGGCGAGTCGCCCGAGGGCCGCGGCAACTACCGCGACCACATCGTGCGGCTGGACGATGTCTCCCCCGACGCGATGCGGGAGAAGGCGGCGTTCGTCGTGGGGGAGATCGAACGGCGCATGGCTCTGCTAGGCACCGGCTGGGCCGCCGTGACCGGTACGCAGGTCTACACGGTCCAGGACATCCACGCCTTGCTGCCCGAGATCCTGATCCGTCGCGGGGCCGCGCCGCACGGCCTGACCTGGCACTTCGCCCGCCCGCCGGTTGTCGGGCTGGAGTATGAAATGGATTGCCGAGGCATCGGGGTGGAGCGGGTGATCGTTGCATAATATGGGCGGTATCGCCCATGGCCGTCCGTCCGGCATCGCGGTAGTCTCCCGGGTAAGGAGACCTCCATGTCCACGAACGCCAACGTTGCCCTCCGCCTGGCCGAAGCCTTTGCCCGCCACGGCGTGACCGTCACCTTCGGGCAGAGCCTGCCCTCGGCCTTCCATCTCGCCGCCCCGCTTGTCGGGATCAAGCAGGCGGCCTACCGGCAGGAGAACGCCGGCGGCGCCATGGCCGACGGCTATGCCCGAGTCTCAGGCCGCATCGGCGTCGTCACCGCGCAGAACGGGCCGGCCGCAACGTTGCTGGTGGCCCCGCTGGCCGAGGCGCTGAAGGCCTCCATCCCCATCATCGCGCTGGTGCAGGAAGTCACAAGGGCCACGACGGACAAGAACGCGTTCCAGGAGCTAGATCACCTGAACATGTTCGCCCCGGTCGCCAAATGGGTGCGCCGCATCGATCGCGCGGACCGGCTGGAAGACTATGTGGACATGGCCTTCACCGCCGCCGGATCGGGCCGGCCTGGCCCCGCCGTCATCCTGGTCCCCGCCGACCTGCTGGTGGAGGACGCCCCGCCGCCCTCCCCGCGCACCGCCCGCCTGGGCTTCTACCCGCTCGACCGCACGATCGCCGACCCGGCCGCCATCGCCAAGGCCGCCGACCTGCTGGCGAACGCACGCCATCCCGTGATCGTCGCCGGCGGCGGCGTGCATCTGTCGGACGCGAGCGCGGCGCTGGCCGCCCTGCAACAGGACGCGCATCTGCCGGTCGGCACCACGACGATGGGCAAGGGCGTGGCGGATGAAAACCATCCCCTGACCCTGGGTGTCGTCGGCTATGTCATGGGCCGCGGCGCGCGCAGCTTCGGCATGCGCGGCATGATCGAGCGGGCGGATGTCGTCCTGCTCGTCGGCAACCGCACCAACCAGAACGGCACCGACAGCTGGAAGCTGTTTTCACCCGATACGACTTTCATCCATCTCGACACCGATCCGATGGAGATCGGCCGCAACTATGAATCCCACCGCCTGCTGGGCGACGCCCGCCTGACGCTGGAAGCCTTGCGTGAGGCGATGCTGGCCCGTGACCTGTCGGCGCGGAAGGCCGCCCGTCCGGCGGTGGAAGCCGAGATCGCATCCGCCGTCGCCGATTGGCGCAATGTCGTCGCCGGCGTTCGGTCCCGCGATGGCGGCCCGGTGCGGCCGGAGCGGGTGATGGCCGAACTCGACCAGCGCATGACCGCGTCCGACATTGCCGTGGCGGATGCGTCCTATTCCTCGATCTGGATCGTCGGCGGGCTGACCTCGCGCCAGGCCGGGCAGCGCTTCCTGACGCCGCGCGGGATCGCCGGCCTCGGCTGGGGCCTGCCGATGGCGATCGGCGCGCAGTTCGCCGCCCCCGACCGGCGCGTCGTCTGCCTCTGCGGCGACGGCGGCTTCGCCCATAGCTGGGCCGAACTGGAAACCTTGCGCCGGCTGCAACTTCCGATCACCGTAATGGTCCTGAACAACGGGATCCTCGGGTACCAGAAGCATGCGGAGGACGTGATCTTCGGCGAGCATACCGATGCCGTGAACTTCGCCGCGGTCGACCACGCCGCCATTGCCCGCGCCTGCGGTGTGAACGGCGTGCGGGTGGAACGAGGGGAAGACGTCGGCGCCGCGCTGGACGCCGCCTTTGCCTCTGGCCAGCCGACGCTTCTGGACATCATCACCGATCCTGACGCCAAGCCGCCGATCAGCTTCTATGCCGGGCATTACCCCGAGCCGTTCTGACAGGGAGGGACCCATGACGCTCGACCCCGATCTGACCGACTTCCGTTCCATGGTCGACGCCGCGCAACGGATCGTGCTGTTCACCGGGGCGGGCATCAGCACCGATTCCGGCATCCCGGACTTCCGCAGTCCGGGCGGCACCTGGACCAAGATGAAGCCCATCGACTTCTCCGACTTCATGCGCTCCGACTCCGCTCGGCGGGAGACCTGGAAGCGGCGGTTCGAGATGGAGCCGATCCTGCGTCAGGCCACGCCCAACCGCGGCCACCGGGCCTGTGCCGAACTGATCCGGATTGGCAAGGCAAGCTGCGTGATCACCCAGAACATCGACGGGCTGCACCAGGACAGCGGCATCCCCGATGACAAGGTGATCGAGCTGCACGGCAACACGACCTATGCCCATTGCCTGGAATGCGCGCAGCATTACGACATCGACTCGTTGCGGGTGGATTTCGAACAGGACAACATCGTCCCGCACTGTGCCTGCGGCGGATGGGTGAAATCAGCCACGATCTCCTTCGGGCAGTCGATGCCGGTGGACGCGATGCGGAAGGCGGAGCGGGAGACGCTGCAAGCGGACCTGTTCATTTCGATCGGGTCGTCCCTGGTCGTGTATCCGGCGGCGGGGTTTCCCGAACTCGCCAAGCGCAACGGATCGCGGCTGGTGATCGTGAACCGTGATCCGACCGGCCTCGATGAGATGGCCGACCTGGTGCTGAACCGCTCCATCGCCGAGGTGATGGGGACCGTTATCGACGTGAACTGAGGATCCGCCATGCTGCGCAACCACGGCCGTTACGACTACTCCAACATTACCAAGAGGCCGGATTATTCCTGGCCCGGTGGTAAACGCCTCGCCGTCTATGTCGCCTTCAACATCGAGGCGTTCGGCTTCGGTGACGGCAAGGGATCGGCGATCGCGCCGCCCGACCAGGCGCTGAGCCATTCCGTCTATTCCTGGCGCGACTACGGCAATCGCGTCGGCATCTGGCGCCTGTTCGACATGATGGACGAACTGGGCATTCCCATCGAAGCGCAGATGAACACAGCGATCTATGACGAATGTCCCGACATCGCCGAACGCCTCCGCGCCCGCGGGGATGAGATCGTGGGGCACGGCATCACCAACTCAGACGAACAGGGCCACCTGCCGGAAGCCGCCGAACGCGCCCTGATCCAGGACGCCACCGCCGCGATCACCCGGCACGAAGGCGCGCCGCCGGTTGGTTGGATGAGCCCGTGGCTGTCCAATTCCGACGTCACGATGGACCTGCTGCAGGAGGCCGGTTACCGCTACGTCATGGACTGGACGATGGATGACCAGCCGGTGTGGCTGAAGACGCGCCAGGGCCGCATCCTGTCGATGCCCTACCCGGTGGAGGTGAACGACAACCGGGCACTGGTCTGGCTGCGCTACTCGTCGGAGGAATTCGCCGACATGATCGTCGACCAGTTCGATGAGATGCTGGAACAGTCGGAGGGCCAGCCGCTGATCTGCCCGATCTCGATCCATCCGTTCTCGATCGGACGGCCCTATCGGATGCGGCAGTTCCGGCGTGCGCTGAAGCATATCCTCGGGCATCGGGATCGCATCTGGCTGACCCGGCCGCGCGATATCTGCGCCCATATCGAAAGCCTGCCGCCGGGGATCGTGCCGGAGAAGAAGTAGCTACCACGCGCGACGACGTCCGGCGATCAACGGGTCCGCCGTTCAGGACCACCCGGGCGGGTCGCCGGTCTCCGACCCCGCCATCTCCAACCGCTCCCCCACAGGCGCCACGCTGCCCGGATCAGTCCGGGTAGGTGGGCGAGGCGGCGGCGGTTCATTTTCGCGGTGCGCGGCCATCAGGGCGACAAGCGACCCGACGCCAAGGGAACGGTGAATCCGCATCTGGTGCCTCCTGGATAACGCGGGCACCCTGCCGTTGTTGCGAATGACTTGCAATAGCGATTGTGAGGCGTGACGCACGGGGCAGCCGGTTGCTATCGTCTCCTGGTAAGTGCCATACCGCAACGACAGCAAGGGAAACGCCTGCCATGACGCCAAACGAGGAATGGGGCCTGATCGGCAAGGTCGCGATCGTCTCCGGCGGTGGCGCGGTCGGTGACGGCATCGGCAACGGCCGAGCGGCGGCGATCTTGCTGGGACGAGCAGGCGCGCATGTGCTGGTGGTGGATCGCGATATCGCGCTCGCGGAACGCACGGTGGCGATGATCGCGGCCGAGGGCGGCAGCGCGGCCGCTGCGTCCTATGACGTGACCCGCGCCGCCGATTGCGCCGCGATGGTGCAAGACGCCGTGTCGCGCTGGGGCCGGCTGGATTGTCTCGACAACAATGTCGGCATCGGCAGCAAGGGCACCGTCGTCGACGAAACCGAGGAAACCTGGGCGCGGGTCATGAATGTGAACGTGGAAACCATGTTCCTGACCTGCAAGCATGCCATCCCGGCCATGATTCGCACCGCGGGGGGCGGGGCGATCGTCAACATCTCCTCGATTTCGGCGCTGCGGCCACGGGGGCTGACGATCTACTCCGTATCCAAGGGCGCGGTGATTGCGTTGACCAAGGCCATCGCGGTCGATCACGGGCCGGACGGTATCCGGGCGAACTGCGTCGTTCCGGGCGCGATGTACACCCCGATGGTCTATGCGCGCGGGATGACGGACCAGGCACGTGAAACCCGGCGCAAGGCATCCGTCCTGCAACGTGAGGGGACGGGCTGGGACATCGGCGCCGCGGTGCGATTCCTGCTATCGGACCAGGCGCGCTACATCACCGGCCAATGCCTGGGGGTCGATGGCGGCGCCACGCTGATGGGGCCGAGCCGCGCGTCCGATTAAAGGCAGAGGAGGCGGGCGGCGCCGGTGCTGAGGTCCAGCAGGATGGCCGAACCTCGGACCGCCCAGGCCACGCCGCCGCCGGTCAACAGCAGGCCCACGGCGACGATCACGGCGATCCGAATCGGCAACGGCATGCTCAGGCCCTCTGTTCGGCCAGGATGCGCGCCACCGGACGCTCCTTGATCGGCCAGTGGATCAGGGCGGCGCACAGGCCGAGGCCGGCGGAAATCCACCACATCAGGTCATAGGACTTCGTCAGGTCATACACCCGCCCGGCGGCATACAGCCCCAGGAACGAACCGACCTGATGGGACAGGAACACGAAGCCGAACAGCATCGACATCCAGCCGGTGCCGAAGAACGTCGCCACCAGACTGCTGGTGAGCGGCACGGTCGACAGCCAGAACAGGCCCAGCAAGGCCGAGATCGTGATGATGGTGAACGGCGTGATCGGCAGATACAGCAGCCCCAGGAACAGCACCGTCCGCGCCGTGTAGATCAGCGACAGCGAAACCCGCTTCTGCACGATCCGCGCCGATTGCCCGGCCAGGAACGTGCCGATGATGTTGGCGATCCCCACCGCCATCAGCGCCCAGACGCCGACCCACGCGTTCAGTCCCTGGTCCTGCACAAAGGCCGGCAGATGGACCGAGTAGAACGCCACGTGGAAGCCGCAGACGAAGAACCCGGCGGTCAGCAGCCAGAAGCTCGGGTGGGCGAAGGCTTCCGCGAAGGCTTCGCGCAATGATTGGGATTTCACCCCGGGGGCGGCCGGTTGCGGCCGGCCGCGCAGCGCCAGGCCCAGCGGCATCATCGCCAGCGCCGTGCCAGCCAGGACGACCAGGCTGGTTTGCCAGCCGTAGACCTCCATCAGCGTGTGGGCATAAGGAAACGCCAGGAAGCCGCCAATGCCGCTCGCCATCCCCAGCGACGCAATCGCCGCCGTCCGCTTTTCCGCCGGTGCCGCTCGGCCGACCGCGCCGACGAGGCTGTTGATGCCGGTGCCCGTGACGCCGAGGCCCAGCAGCAGGCCGGCGATCATCAGGTCCATCGGTGACTGGGCGGAATACATGGTCAGCAGGCCCATCACGGTGCAGAGCGTGCCGGCGACGATGACCCGTCCCGCGCCATACCGATCGGCAACGGCGCCGGCGAGGATCGCGCCCGCGCCGTTGATCAGGTTGGACATGGCCATGGCGTTGGAAAACGGCTCCCGCCCCAGACCCAGGTCGAGGGTCAGGGGTCGCAGATACAGCCCCATGACCTGACGCAGCCCCATTGCCAACCCGACGATCATCCCGGCGGCGAGCAGCACGACCCAGAGGGGGCGAGCCGGCGTTGGCGTGGCGGTCATGGTGGTGTAACTCCGTCAGGCGGCGCGAGTGCGGCCAAGCGCGAGATTATGGGCATATGAGCATAAGTGGCAAGACCAGTGAGCCGAGCGCGGAGCAGGGTCCCACTCTCTGCAACTGTCAGGCATTGCGGCAGGCGACCCGGCGCGTGACCCAGTTCTATGACCACGCGCTGGCGTCCACCGGCATCCGGATCACGCAGTTGCCCATACTCTATCGGCTGGCACGGAGCGGCCCGCTGCCCATGAAGGCGCTGGCGGAGACGATGGTCATGGACCGCGCCACGCTGGGCCATAACCTCCGCCCGTTGGAGGCGCAGGGGCTGGTCAGCCGCACCATCGGGAAGGACCGGCGGGAGCGGCTGGTGACGCTTACTCCGCTGGGCGCGGAACGCCTGACCGCGGCTCGGGGTTCCTGGAAGGACGCCCAGGCCCGGTTTGAGCTGGTGTTTGGGCCGGGGGAATCGGCGGCGCTGCGGGCGACCCTGGCGCGGATCGCCGCACTGCGGCTGGACGATCCGGGGGTGGGGGCATCGGCGGGATAGGGGCGGCATGCCCGTTCGGGGTCGAGGGCCGGGAACTTCGCGGGCAGGGAGGGGGACCACGGCGCCCTCAAGACGTCATCCCCGGCCTTGTGCCGGGGACCATCACCAGCACAGTGCCGCGATTGGTCTCCGCGACAAGCGCGGGGATGACGGGGTGGGCAATCGGTACTCCCAGCCTCCTCAATCAATCTGAATCCCCGTCTCCTTCACAATCGCGGCCCATTTCGCGACCTCGGTCCGCAGGAACGCGTCGGACTGCTCCAGGGTCCGGGGCGGCTGGAACACTTCCATCCCGGTATCACGCAGGCGCTTGATCACGGTTTCCTCGGCCAGCGCGGTCACCAGTGCCTGGTGCAGCGTGGCGACGATCGGGGCCGGAGTCTTCGCCGGGGCGAACAGGATGCCCCAGGAGTAGCATTCGTACCCCGGCACCCCTTGCTCCTGCACCGTCGGCAGGTCGACAAGCTGCGACGCCCGGACCGCCGCGCCATTCGCCAGAGCCCGCACCGTGCCGGCCTGGATCTGCGGCAGGATCGTCGGCAGCACGTCGAACGCCATCGGCAACTGCCCGGCCGCCAGGTCGTTCATCATGGGCCCCGAGCCGCGATAGGGCACATGCTCGATATCCAGCCCGCCCGCCCGGACCTTGAACTGCTCCCCGCACAGATGGAGGATCGAGCCTACCCCACCCGACCCGAAGCTGTATTTGCCGGGATTGGCGCGCACCAGGGCGATCAGCGACTGCACGTCCTTGGCGGGAACCGAATTGGCGACGCCGAACGCGGACGGGTTGATGCCCAACGCGCCCAGGGCGATGAAGTCCTTCACCGGGTCATAGGGGAACTTCTTGTACAGCGCCGGATTGGCCCCATGCGTCGATGCCGAGGCCATCAGGATCGTGTAGCCATCCGGTGCCGCCTTGGCGACGAAGTCGGACCCGAGGTTCCCGCCCGCGCCCGCTTTGTTTTCCACCACGAAGGTCTGGCCCAGCAGCTCTCCCATCCGCTGCCCGACGATGCGCGCCATGATGTCGGTGGCGCCGCCGACCGCGAAGGGCACGACCAGGCGGACCGGCTTGCTGGGATAGCGATCCTGAGCCGTCGCCAGGGTGGGGGCCAGCAGGCAGCCGGCCAACATGCCAAGGATGAAATGGCGCAGTCGCATGACGGAATTCTCCCTATGGTGCGGCTTATGAATGCCAGCCCGACCTGAAGCGTGGCATAGCATTGTTGCCCCTGGCCGTGCGAGTAGGTCGGGCCGTAGCCGTGGGACCGGTCGCGCGCATTCTCTCCCATGACGGGTTTATGCCGCGTGGCCGCTTGCCTCATGCCGGACTGATCGTAAATTAGGGGCCGGCGCTCCCCTTCGTCTGCCCAACAGGAATCACAATCCTCATGGATCACATCATCGACCCATCCGCCCCGGACGCGGTACCCCCCGCGGCCATGATCGTGGACGGCGACCAAAAGACCTTCATGCAGGACGTGGTCGAGGCGTCGAAGACGATGCCCGTCCTGGTGGATTTCTGGGCAACCTGGTGCGGCCCCTGCAAGCAGCTGACGCCCACGCTGGAAAAGGTCGTCCGCTCCGCCAACGGCCGCGTCAAACTGGTCAAGATCGACATCGACCAGAACCGCGCCCTCGTCCAACAGCTCTCCCAGCTCGGCCTGCCGCTGCAATCGGTGCCGACCGTCGCCGCGTTCTGGCAGGGCCAGATCGCCGACATCTTCCAGGGCGCGCAGCCGGAGTCGGAGGTCAAGCGCTTCGTCGAGAGCCTGCTGAAAGTCGCCGGTGGCTCGATGCCGACCGCCGACCTGCTGGTTGAAGCCCGCGCCGCGCTGGAAGCCGGCGACGCGCAGAACGCCGGTGCCATGTTCAGCGCCGTGCTGCAGGAAGAACCGGAAAACCCCGAAGCCTGGGGCGGCCTGATCCGCACCCTCCTCGCGCTTGGACGGGAAGAGGACGCCGAACAGGCGCTGTCCCGCGTGCCGGAAAAGATCGCCGAACACGCCGAAATCTCCGCCGTGCGCAGCACGCTGGCGCTGGCGCGGGAAGGCCGGGAGGCCCAGGCGCAACTGCAAACCTTCCAGGATCGCCTGGCCGCCGACCCGGCCGATCACGAAGCCCGCTACGAACTCGCCACCGCCCTGAACGCGATGGGTGAGCGGGAGCAGGCCGCCGACGCGCTGCTCGATATCATCCGCCGCGACCGCGCCTGGAACGAAGGCGCGGCCCGGGTGCAACTGCTCAAGCTGTTCGAATCCTGGGGCTCGGAGGAGCCGGTGACCGGCTCCGCGCGCCGCCGCCTCTCCGCGATCCTGTTCAGCTAGATGGCGGCGTATCACCCCCGCCCGGAAGACCTGCCATCGGCGTTCGCGGTCTTTCCGCTGCCCGGCGCGCTGCTGTTGCCGCGAGGCAAGCTGCCCCTGAACATCTTCGAACCGCGCTACAAGGCGATGGTGGAGGACGCGCTGGGCGCCGGCCGCATGTTCGCGATGATCCAGCCCGACCCGACACAGCCCGACAGCCCGACCGGGCCCGGGCTGTTTCATGTCGGCTGCCTCGGCCGCCTGTCGTCGTTCAGCGAAACCGATGACGGCCGGTTCCTGATCTCGTTGACCGGCGTGGCGCGCTTCCGTGTCGCGCATGAACTGGAGATGCGGAACGGCTACCGCATGGTGCGCGGCGACTTTGCCCCGTATCGCGCCGACCTCGATCTCGCCCCGCGCACCCTCGGGCTGGATCGGGAGGCATTTCTCGCCGCCCTGAAAGCCTATTTCTCCCAGCGCGGGGTGGATGCGAACTGGGATGCCATCCATCGCATGGATGACGACACGCTTGTCGTCACGCTCGGCATGGCGTGTCCCTTTGAACCGGCGGAAAAACAGGCCCTGTTGGAAGCGACGACCGAGGCCGATCGCGCGGCGATCCTCCTCGCGCTTTTGCAGATGGGCGCCGCCGGACCAGACCTGCCGCCGGGGCGGGTCGTCAGTTGATGGCGATGCAGCGATGACCGAGACCGCAAATCCTCCCCAGCCCGCGCCGATCGACCCGCGGCTGCTGGAACTGCTGGTGTGCCCGCTGACCAAGGGGCCGTTGGAATATGATCGTGCCGCCAATGAGCTGATCAGCCGCAAGGCCGGCCTGGCCTATCCGATCCGTGATGGCATTCCGGTGATGCTGGTCGATGAAGCCCGTAAGCTGGAGCCATGAGCGCCACCCCGGTCGAAATCCGCTACGAGCGGGCAAGCCGCACGCTCTTCGTCAGCTTTGACGACGGTTCGGCGTTCGAACTGCCGGCGGAATACCTGCGCGTGGAGAGCCCCAGCGCCGAGGTGCAGGGCCATGGTCCCAGCCAGAGGAAATATATCGGTGGCCGTCGCATGGTGGGCATCACCGCGATCGAACAGGTGGGCGTCTATGCCGTGCGCCTGGTGTTCGACGATCTGCATGATACCGGCATCTACTCCTGGGAATATCTGCACGAGATGGGGCGGGAGCGGGATGCCCGCTGGGCCGCCTATCTGCGGGCGATCGAAGCCCGCGGCCTGAGCCGGGACCCCTGAACCACGATGGCGCGCCGCGCGCGGACCCTGACCGAGGCGGATCACGCCGATTGGGCCCATGTGGCGCGTCAGATCGCGCCGCTGCCCGGTCGCGCGCGCCCCGCACCGCCGGTTGAGGTGAAGGTCGCCGAGGAACCGCCCGCCCGTCCGGTCGCGGTGTCCGTTCAGCCGCGCCCGCTGCCCGTGCCGGCGTTGCGCGCGAAGCCCGCGTCGGTGTCAATCGGGGATGAGCCGGCGGGGTTGGACAAGGCGACCTGGCACCGGTTCCGCGGCGGCAAGCTGGCCACCGCGCGCCGGATCGACCTGCATGGCATGACCACGCAGCACGCCTTCTACGCCCTGACGGCCTTTCTCCGCACCGCCCACGCCGATCATCTGCGCTGCGTGGAGGTGATCACCGGCCGTGGCTCCCCCGAAAAGGGCGGCACGATCCGGCGGGAACTGCCGATGTGGCTCAACCGGTCCGACATCCGGCCGCTGATCCTGGCCGCATCGCACCCGCACGCGTTGAACCCGGGGTCCGTGCGCATCCTGCTCCGCCGCCAGCGGTGACCCCGTTCGGCGCCCGCCTGCGCACGTTGCGGGAGGAGCGGGGGATTACGCTGAAATTTCTGGCCAACGCGCTCCAGGTCTCGGCCGCCTATCTCTCGGCGCTGGAACACGGCAAGCGCGGCGCCCCAAGCGCGGGGCTGGTCTATCAGGTGAATGAGTTTTTTGGCCTGATCTGGGATGAGGCCGATGAACTGGCGATCCTCGCCCGTCTGTCCAATCCGCGGGTGACGGTGAATACGGCGGGGCTGACACCGGAACAGACCGCTTTGGCCAACCGCCTGGCGCAGTCGATCCATCGCCTGCCGCCGGAGACGGTGGCGGCGCTGCATGCCATTCTGGACACGGCGGTGCCGCGGCAGAAGCCACGGTTGCGGCGGGCGGCGCGGAAGGAGCGGTAGGGGGCGGCGTTTGTCCCCGGCACAAGGCCGGGGAAGGCGGTTGTCTGGTTAGGACTTCTCGACCTGGGCGTATTCCAGTTCGACCGGCGTCAGACGGCCGAAGATCGAGACGCTGACCTTCACGCGGCTCTTTTCGTTGTCGACTTCCTCGATCACGCCATTGAAGCTCGTGAACGGGCCATCGACCACGCGGACCTGCTCTCCGATCTCGAACGAGACGGTCGAACGCACCATCGGCGCGCCATCGACGTTCTGCGACAGGATGCGCTTGACCTCATCCTCGGTCAGCGGCGATGGCTTGCTGCGCGTGCCCAGGAAGCCCGTGACCTTGGCGGTATCCTTCACCAGATGCCAAGTGTCGTCGGTCATGTCCATCTTTATAAGGACATAGCCGGGAAACAGCTTGTGTTCGGTGTTGACCTTCTGCCCGCGCCGCGTCTCAGCCACCAGCTCCGAGGGAACCAGTATCTCCTCAAACTGTTCGGCGAGACCCTTCTGGGACGCCTGTTCCTGGATCTGCTGCGCGACCTTCTTCTCAAAACCAGAATGAACGTGCAGCACGTACCAACGAGCGGCCATGGGTTTCCGTCACTCCATCAACGACCAAATTGGAGGATCATGCGCGTCAATTGCGACACCACACTGTCCGTCGCAAAGAAAAATATTGCCGTGCACAGCGCCAATGCGAACACCATTGCGGTCGCGGTCAGGGTTTCACGGCGCGTCGGCCATGTGATCCTGGACACTTCGGCCCGCACTTCAGAAATGGACCGTCCAGGCGACATGACAAACTGCTCACAGGTTTCAAGGTTGCTGCCAGATGTTGGCAGGGGTGAAGGGTCTCGAACCCCTAACCTCCGGTTTTGGAGACCGGCGCTCTAGCCAATTGAGCTACACCCCTCCAGGAGCGGTCATCAACATCCGCGTTGCGACCGATACTGTGTTTGAGAGGGTCCCGTTAACGTGGGGGGGTTAGGTGTGTCAAGGCCTTGACGCCAAACCGAGCCAACCGCCGGTCACTATCCCCCAATCTCCCCGCCATCATCCTTCGTAATCACGACGACCGACGAACGTGGCGGCATGCCATCCTGAAAGTCCGGCCAGCGGGAAGTCGGCGTATCAAAGCCTGAGCCGCGATCATCCCCCGCCGGATGCTGCACCGCCACGAACAGCGTCCGGCTGTCCGGGGTGAAGGCCGGCCCGCACATCTCGGCGCCGGTCGGCACGCGGAAGAACCGCCGGGGCACAGCCCGCCCCGGTCCCTCGGTATCAGCCGCCCAAAGCCCATCGCCGATCCCCAGCCGAACCTGCTCCCCGCCCTGGTCCGTGGCGATCCAGATACGGCCTCGCCGATCGAACGCGATATTGTCGGGGCAGGCGAGCCAGCCGGTCTCCGACACCGGCCCGCCGTAGCGCGCCCCGTGCTCCGCCACCGCCGGATTGCCGGCGAGCAGGAACATGTCCCACCCAAACCGCTCCGCCGCGTGATCCGCCCGCCCATCCACCATTGGTGGCGCGAGTTCCAGAATATGCCCGTACCGATTCCGAACGCGCGGATTGGCCCTGTCCGGCGTCGTCCGCTCCGCGTTGTTCGACAGCACGACATAGACCTTGCCGTTGGCCGGGTTGGTTTCGACATCCTCCGGCCGGTCCATCGGAGTCGCCTGCATCAGGTCGGCGGCCCGCCGCGTCTCGATCACCACGTCCGCCTGGCTGTGGAACCCGTTGGCGGGAGTCAGGGGACCTTCCCCGAACACCAGCCGCTCCCACGCCAGGGTCCCGTCATCCAGGAACCGCGCGACGGACAGCGTGCCGTGGTCCAGCAGGTCACGGTCGGCGGCGCGGTCGGACGGGTTGAACCGGTCGCGGCTGACGAAGCGATACAGATACTCATTCCGCTGGTCATCGCCGGAATACAGCACCACGCGCCTGTCGGCGGCCAGGGTCGTCTCCGCGCCCTCGTGCTTGAAACGGCCCAGCGCGGTGCGCTTGATGGGGACGGAGGCGGGATCGTGGGGGTCGATTTCGACGATCCAGCCGAAGCGGTTGGGTTCGTTCGGTTCCTTCGTGAGGTCAAACCGGTCATGGAACCGGCCCCAGCCCTGCCGAGCCTCTCCGCGCAGCCCGATACGCTTGTGGTTGGCGGCCTCGGGGCCGGTCGTGGCGGGCCCCACGAAGCTGAAGTCGAAATTTTCCTCGGCCGTCAGCACGGTCCCCCAGGGCGTGGTGCCGCCGGCGCAGTTCGCGAGCGTGCCCAGCGCCCGCGTGCCGCTCGGGTCATAGCCGGTCTGCATCCGTGGATGCCCGGCGGCCGGCCCGGCGATTCGGATGGGTGTCTCGGCTGTGATCCGCCGGTTGAGCGGCCCCAGGATCACCTTCCAGGCCCCCGCCTCGCGCCGGACCTCGACCAGGGAGCCACCGACGGCCCGCATCTCGATATCGACCTGTTCCCGGGTGACCTGGGCGGGGCTGGTGCGCTCGTTCAGGCCGGGGAACATCATATGGGCCTGGGGGTATTCGTGGTTCAGCCACAGCAACCCATGCTCGGACCCGTTGCTGCCGGGTGGCAAAGGCAGGAAGACCTGGAAATCATTGTTGGTGCCGAACTGCATGGCCTGGGCCGCGGCGCTCTGTCGCGCCGGATCGAAGGCGGGGGCGCCGGGCAGCACCGGGTCGCCCCAACGGATCAGCACCTGGGCCGTGTAGCCCGCCGCCACCGCATGATCCGGACGGACGCCTGGCGCGATCTCGGGGAAGGTCAGCGACGACACGCCGGATGCCAGCCCCACGCGCGCCGGCAGGGCCATGCCCACCAGCCCGCCGATCACCCCATGTAACATCCTCCGGCGTGCCAGGCGAGCGTCCAGGATGGCCGCGAAGGGGCGTTCGGCGGAAGGGTTGACCCCGGTTTCGTCCGGGTCAGGCGGCTGCGGCATGGCGGTGTTCTCCGGGGGGTCAACCGTATCGCGGTCCGATGGCGCCTGGCCATGGTCCATGCCGGGTATCGGGGTAAACGGATTCGGCCCTATCGTCATGGCCGGGCTCATGTCCTCGGGCTCGACCCGAGGATGAACCGCCCATCGCCAGGGACGCTGGCGGTTAAGGTGGGACGCAAGACCCACCGCTGGCGTCCCTGGGGATGGATGGGTCGAGCCCATCCAAGACGGAAAGCGGCCACGCGCTCCCGGCCCAGCGACGACCGCTTGATCCCGGGAGGCGACAGTGGTGTATCTTCCTCCATTCCCGTTGATCGCAAGGATGGACGATGCCCCGCGCCACCGTGACCCAATGCGCGGTCCTCGTCGGCGGCCTTGGCACCCGCCTCGGCTCGCTGACCGCCCATACGCCCAAGCCCATGCTGCCCTGCGGCGACCGCCCCTTCCTGGGCTGGCTGCTGCGGGAGTTCGTGCGCTTCGGCGTCACCGACTTCCTGCTGCTGACCGGCCATCTGTCGGAGGTCGTGGAGCAAGCCGCCGCCACCATCCAGTCCATGCTGCCCCGCGGCGCCACCGTCAGCCTGTCGGAGGAACCGATCCGCGCCGGCACCGGCGGCGCCGTCTATCACGCCCGCGATCGGCTGGACCGGCGCTTCCTCCTCTGCAACGGCGACTCCCTCTTTGACGGCAACCTCGCTCGGCTGCTCTCGGACGCCGTGGCCGACGGGGATGATATCACGGGGCGGATGATGCTGCGCCGGCTGGACGACGCGTCCCGCTATGGCGTCGTGGCGCTGGAGGGGAACCGGGTGACCGATTTCCTGGAACGCCCGCCGCCGAACACCGCCGGCACCATCAACGCCGGCGTCTATCTGTTCAACAGCCGGCTGATCGACGCGCTGTCCCCGGCATGCTCCCTGGAAGCCGAAATCATGCCCCGGTTGGCGCGCGCCGGCGCCCTGCGCGGCACGGTGTCGGAGGGGTATTTCCGCGATATCGGCGTGCCGGAGGACTTCGAGCGTTCCCAGACCGAGATCCCGCGCGTGCTGCGGCGGCGGGCTTTGTTTCTCGATAGAGATGGCGTGATCAACATCGACCACGGCTATGTCGGGTCTCGGGATCGCTTCGATTGGGTCGATGGCGCGCGGGAGGCGATGGTCCACGCGACCCGGGCCGGGTGGCATGTCTTCATCGTGACCAACCAATCCGGCGTCGCGCGCGGTAAATATAAGGAATCGGCGGTCCCGGAGCTGCTGGGCTGGATCGGAGATGAGGTTCGGGTCATGGGCGGCACGGTGGACGATGTCCGCTATTGCCCGTTCCACCCGGATGCGACCGTGCCGGCCTATCGCGCGCACAGCGACTGGCGGAAGCCGGCGCCGGGCATGCTGCTGGACCTGATCCGGACGTGGGAGCTTGATCCCGCCCGCTGCCTGATGATCGGCGACCAGGATACCGATTTGCGGGCCGCGACCGCTGCCGGCGTCCCGTCTCGGCTGTTTACCGGGGGGAACCTGCTGGACGTCGTGCGCCCCTTGATCGGGGCTTAGGGAGTCCCGCGGCGCGCCAGGGGCGGGGTGAACTGCGGCTCCGTATCCCAGGGGAACAGAATCCATGTGTCCTGGGACACCTCGGTGATGAAGGTATCGACCAGCGGCTTTCCGGCGGGCTTCGCATAGACGCAGGCGAAATGCGCCTTGGGCAGCAGGGCGCGGACGGCACGCGCTGTGGTACCGGTATCGACCAGGTCATCGATCAGCAGGAAGCCCGCGCCATCGCCGGCGGCGGTCGGGGGCTTGGTGATGACGGGTTCGCCGAGGGTCTCATCCTGGTAGGTAACGACCGAGACGGTCTCGACTAACCGGATATCGAGTTCGCGCGCGATGATGGCGGCGGGGATCAGACCGCCTCGGGTGATGGCTACGACACCTGTAAACTTTTCCGGCTCTAGCCCATCTTATTCATCGCATGCCAGGGATTCGCTGGCGGGCGTAGCGTAATCATCTGATTTGACGCAGAGATTTGGGTGTCGAAACCAATTCCTGCCGAATCGGACGGTGCCACACCCGCCATGGTCGAAAATACTCCGCTGCCG
>CAMCDA010000029.1 GCA_945873195.1 Asaia bogorensis | reverse complement strand
CGTTATCGTGTGGGTGGCCGGGTCAAGCCCGGCCATGACGGAGAGAGGGGGAACACACCACACCCCAACCAGGGACGAACCGATCGCATGACCGACGTGGCCAGCCAGACCATCGCCCTCCCCGGCCTCGAACAGCCGGCCGAGATCATCGTCGACCGCTGGGGCATCCCGCATATCCGCGCCGCCACCTTCCGCGACATCTTCTTCGTCCAGGGCTTCAACATCGCCCGAGACCGCCTGTTCCAGATCGACCTCTGGCGCAAGCGCGGCCTTGGCCTGATGGCCGGTGACTATGGCCCAGGCTTCCTCGCCCAGGACCGCGCCGCCCGCCTGTTCCTCTATCGCGGCGACATGGCCGCCGAATGGGCCGCCTATGGCCATTCCCAGGCCGAGGCGATCTGCCAGGCCTTCGCGGACGGCATCAACGCCTACATCACCATGGCCGACGCCGATCCCACCCTCCTCCCCCCCGAATTCGCCGCCATGGGCATCACCCCCGCCCGGTGGCAAGCCTCCGACGTCGTCCGCATCCGCACCCATGCCTTGACCCGCAACGTCGACTCCGAGGTCCTGCGCGCCCGCATCGCCGCCCGCGCCTCGCTCGCCACCGACCTCGCCCGCCGCTCCCTGGAACCGGCCTGGGAAACCACGATCCCGGAAGGCCTCGATCCCGTCGACATCCCCGAGGAGGTGCTGGATGTCTACTGGCTCGCCACGGTCGATCCCGACATCTCCCCCGAGCGGCTGGCCGCGAAACCCGAGGACGCCTGGGCCTGGACCAAGGTCGACGATTTCGACCAGGTGCATCAGGACGCGGCCGCCCAAGGGTCGAACAACTGGGTCGTGGGCGGAGACCGCACCGCCACCGGCCGCCCCATCCTGGCCAGCGACCCGCATCGCGAATACCGCCTGCCCTCCGTCCGCTATGTCGTTCACCTGACCGGCCCGGGCATCAACATCATCGGCGCGACCGAGCCGCCGACGCCGGGCGTCTTCATCGGCCACAACGACCACATGGCCTTCGGCCTGACGATCTTCCCGATGGATCAGGAGGATCTGTACGTCTACGAAACCGACCCCGCCAACCCGGACCGCTATCGCTATGGCGAGGGCTGGGAAACGATGACTTCGGTGACCGAAACGATCCCGGTGCGTGGCGTCCCCGCGCAGGCGACGACGTTGAAATTCACGCGCCACGGTGCCGTCGTGCATGAGGACCCCGCCTCCAATCGCGCCTATGTCGTCCGCACGGTGTGGTCCGAGCCCGGAACCTCCGCCTATATGGGCCGCCTCGCCTACATGGACGCGACCTCGGCCTTTGAATTCGGCATGGCGCTGAAGCACTGGGCCGCCCCCACCGTGAACCAGATCTGCGCCGACCTGAACGGCGACATCGCCTGGTTCGCCGTCGGCAAGACCCCGCGCCGGCCGAACTGGGACGGGCTGATGCCGGTCCCCGGCGATGGCCGTTACGAGTGGGCTGGCTTCCACCCTCCCGCCGCCCTGCCCAGCGAGATCAACCCGGAAAAGGGCTACTTCGCCACCGCCAACGAAATGAACCTGCCCGGCAACTACCCCTACCAGGACCGCAAGATCGGCTTCGAGTGGTCCGAACGCTCCCGCTCCACCCGCATCCACGCCGTGCTGGACGGCCAGCCCGTCCATACGCTGGCCGATTCGATGGCGCTGCAATGCGACATCGTTTCGATCCCGGCCCTACGCGTGCAAGCCCTGCTGGACGGGGTGACGGGCGAACAAGCCGCCATGCTCCGCGCCTGGGACGGCGTGCTCGCCGCTAACAGCCCCGCCGCGGCGTTGTTCGAGGTCTGGTGGACCAAGCACCTCAAGCCCGCGCTACTCTCCCGCGTGACCACCGATCCCGCGGTGCGACCCCTGCTCGCCCCCGGCGATAACGAATCCCTGCTGGCGATGCTGGAGGCAATGGACGTCCCAGCCCCCCTGCTGGCCAAGACCCTGACCGCCGCCCACGCGACCTGCGTCGAGCTGTTGGGTCCGGATGCCGCCGCGTGGCAATGGGGCGCGCTGCACCACGGCTATTTCGCGCACCCTCTGTCCCGCGTCAGCCGCGTCGGCCGCGACGTGGGGAAGCTCCCGATCGGCGGCTCCGGCTCCACCCCCATGAACACGATGTATCGCGGCACCGATTTCCGCCTGACCGTCGGCGCATCATTCCGGATGGTCGTCGATGTCGGAGACTGGGACCAGAGCCGCGTCATCAACACACCCGGCCAGTCCGGTGACCCCGGCTCACCGCACTACGACGACATGGCTCCGCTCTGGGCCAGCGGCGCCTATGTGCCGATGGTCTTTACCCGCCCAGCCATCGAGGCCGCCGCCGCCCTGCGGATCACCCTGACACCGGCCTGACCACCCCAGGGCGCTCGCACTTGGCTGCTTCCCGTCATGGGCGGGCTTGACCCGCCCATCGCCAAGCACGCAGTTGTTTGAAATTATGTGAAAATTCCATCAGAGGAATCCCTGGCGATGGCCGGGTCAAGCCCGGCCAAGACGGGTGGACCCGCACGCAGGCCAAGAGCGATTGTCCGCCGGACAACCCCGCATGCACTGCCCCGGACAGACGGGGCGGTGTATGCTGCGGCGATGCCCGCCGACCTCTCCCCCATCCCCGACGCCAAGGGCGCCACGCCCGCGATGGCGCAATGGTTCGCCGCCAAGGCCGACCACCCCGACGCCCTGCTGTTCTTCCGCATGGGCGATTTCTACGAGCTGTTCTTCGCCGACGCCGAAGCCGCCGCCGCCGCGCTCGACATCGCGCTGTCCCATCGCGGCGAGCACGCGGGCATGCCGATCGCGATGTGCGGCGTCCCGCATCACGCGTCCGAAACCTATCTCCTCCGCCTGATCCGCCGCGGCTTCCGCGTCGCCATCGTCGAGCAGATGGAGGACCCGAAATCCCGCCCCGCCGGCACCAAGACCCCGATCCGGCGCGCCGTCGTCCGCCTGGTGACCCCCGGCACGATCACCGAGGAAACCCTCCTCGAAGCCGGCCGCCCCAATCTGCTGCTGGCCCTCGCCCAGGACCGGGACCATGTCGGCGCCGCCTGGCTGGATGTCTCGACCGGCGTCTTCGAGACCGCCACCCAGCCCCTCGCCGACCTCCCCGCGTTGTTGGGCCGGTTGGAGGCCGCCGAAATCCTTGCCCCCGAAACCCTGAACCTGGGCGACTGGGCCGACCGACGCGCGCCGTTGCAGATCCCCTCCCCGCCTCTGGTCGCGCGCCGCCGCATGGCCGAGGCCTTCGGCGCCGTCAGCCTGGACGCCTTCGGCACCTTCACGGATGGGGAAGCAGTCGCCGCCGCCCTCGCGCTGGACTACGTCCGCGTGACACAGGCCGGCGCCCTGCCCCGCCTGTCCCGCCCGGAACCCCAGGGCGAGCGCGGCGTGCTGGCGATGGATGCCGCCACCAGGGCCAGCCTGGAAATCCACCGCTCCCGCGACGGCGGCGCGCAGCACACGCTGATCTCCGCCCTGCAACGCACCTTGACCCCGGCCGGGGCACGGATGCTGGCCGGGTGGCTCGCCGCCCCGCTGACCGATCCCATCGCCATCGCCGATCGCCAGGACGCCTGGTCCTGGATGCTGGCGAACCCCGAGGCGACCACGGCCCTCCGCGCCGCCCTCCGATCCACCCCCGACATCGCCCGCGCGTTGGGCCGCATGTCGCTGAACCGAGGCGGCCCCCGCGACCTCGCCGCCCTGCGCGACGGGCTGGGGGCCGCGACCCGAGCAGCCCAGGCGCTGGACGGCCCCCTGCCCCATACGCTCACCGCCGCCCGAGCCGCCCTGCCGGTCGGGTCGGACCTGGAGCGGCAACTCGCCGATGCCTTGGCCGATCCGGTGCCGCCGCGCCTTGATGACGGCAACGTGATCCGCGCCGGCTTCGACGGCGAACTCGATGCCCACCGCTCCCTCCGCGACGACAGCCGCCGGGTCGTGAGCAGCCTGCAACTCGACTACGCCCAGCGCTTCGGCGTCGCCTCCCTCAAAATCCGCCACCACGCCCAGCTCGGCTATGTGATCGAGGCCACCGCCGCCTCCGTCGAGAAACTGCGCGACTTCCCCGAACTGACGCTCCGCCAGGGCATGGCAAACGGCGCCCGCTTCACCCTGGCGGAACTCTCCGAACTCGACAGGAAAATCACCGAAGCCGGCGGGCGCGCCGCCGAACGCGAACGGACAATCTTCGGCCACCTGACCCGGGCGGCGCTCGCCGAGGCCGATACCCTGGCCGCCTGCGCCGAGGCGCTCGCCTTCCTCGATGTCACCCAATCGGCCGCAAGGCTCGCGGAATCCGGCACCTGGACCCGCCCCATCGTCACGGACGGCGATGAATTCCTGATCCGCGCCGGCCGCCATCCCGTGGTGGAAAGCGCCATCGCCGGGCAGGCCGCCTTCGTGCCGAACCACTGCGACATCTCCGCCGACCGGCGGGTGCTGCTGCTGACCGGTCCGAACATGGCCGGCAAATCGACCTTCCTCCGCCAGAACGCCCTGATCGTCATCCTCGCCCAGGCGGGCCTGCCGGTGCCGGCCGAATCCGCCCATATCGGCGCCGTCGACCGATTGTTCAGCCGCGTGGGCGCCGCCGACGACCTGGCCCGCGGACGATCGACCTTCATGGTCGAAATGACCGAGACCGCCGCCATCCTGCACCAGGCCGGCCCGCGATCTCTCGTCGTGGTCGACGAAATCGGCCGCGGCACGGCAACGCTGGACGGCCTGGCGATCGCCTGGGCGGTGCTGGAGGCCCTGCACTCGGCCATTCGTTGCCGCACCATTTTCGCCACACATTTCCATGAGCTTGCGGGCCTGGCCGACCGGCTCCCCCGGCTCCGGCCGCACACGATGCGGGTGAAGGAATGGAAAGGCACGGTGGTTTTCCTGCACGAGGTCGCCGAGGGATCGGCCGGACGGTCCTGGGGCGTGCATGTCGCCGAACTCGCGGGTGTGCCGGCCCCGGTGGTCCGGCGGGCGGGCGCGCTGCTGACCGCGCTGGAAAAGCACGGCGGTCCGCTGGGATCCGGCGCGCCATTGGGCACGCTGCCTCTTTTCGCCGCCGCGATGAAACCGCCCGACGAACCACCGCCCGAACAAAAACCCGAGCCCCTGCTTGCGACCTTGGCCGAACTCGATCCCGATCGCATGACCCCGCGGGAAGCATTGGACGCGCTCTATCGCCTGAAGGCGCTTCTAGCTGTTCCCGTCGGCGATCCGAGCGAGTAGCATTACCGAAATGCTGACCCCCATCCCCCTGCCCCGTGCGCCCGAGGCCGCCGCGTCGATCCTGACGGATACGATGGCGCAACTCGCGGCCGAACCGGGCGGCGTATCGCGTGAGGCCGCACTGGCCGCGTTCCGCCGTCACCTCGCCCGCATCCAGACCTATGTGCAGCACGCGTTCGAGCAGGAACAGCTCACCGGCCTGCAAGCTGCCCGGCTGCTGGGCGCGCTGGTCGATGGCGTCGTGTCGTCGCTGTACGACCACGCGGTCAACGACGCCGACCTGGGGGAGCCAGAGGAACTGGCGATCGCCGCGACCGGCGGCTATGGCCGCGGCGTGCTGGCGCCGTTCAGCGATATCGACCTGCTGTTCCTGACCGCCGACGATCCCTCCCCCGATACGCTGCGGATCGTCGAATACATGCTTTATTTCCTCTGGGATCTGGGGCTGAAGGTCGGGCACGCCACAAGGTCAATCGAGGATTGCCTGACCGAGGGCGCCAAGGACACCACGATCCGTACCGCGCTGCTGGACGCGCGCCACGTCGCCGGTGACCTGGGGCTGTTCAGCGATTTCCACAGCAGCTTCCGCGCTGCCTGCAAGGACGCCGGGGCTGCCGACTACATCGCCGCCAAGCAGGCCGAACGCGCCGCGCGCCACCGTCGCTATGGCGACAGCCCGTTCATGGTGGAACCCAACGTCAAGGAAGGCCGCGGCGGCCTGCGCGACCTGCAAACCCTGTACTGGATCGCCCGCTACGTCTTCGACACGCAGACCATGGGCGAACTCGCCGACCTCGGCGGCATTCTCACACAGCAGGAAGCCCGCCACGGACGGCGCGCGTGGGAGTTCCTGTGGACCGTCCGCTTCCATCTGCACTACGTCGCCGGACGCGCCGAGGAACGCCTGACCTTCGACCTGCAACCGGTCGTCGGCGCCCGCATGGGCTACACGCGCCACGGCAAGCAGGACGGGGTCGAGCGCTTCATGCGCCACTATTTCCTCACCGCCCGTGAAATCGCCCGCCTGACCCGCATCCTCGAACCGGCGATCCTCCGCTCCGCCCTCGGCCCGCCTGCGGTGGAAGCCGAGACCGACAAGGCCCTGCTCGACGCCGGCTTCGTGCTCGCGGAAGGCAAGCTGATGCCGATCACCGGCCGCGGCTTCGACGCCGAACCGATCCAGATGCTCCGCATCCTGCGCATCGCCCGCGACCGCAGCCTGGATCTGCATCCGCTGGCGCTGCGATCCCTGATCCAGAACGAACGGCGCGCCATCGCGCTGCGTGGCGATCCCGCCGCCGCGACATTGTTCATGGACCTGCTCTGCGGCAAGGAACCCGACCGCCGTACCAACACCATCCAACCCGACGGCGCCAAATGGCTCGGCATCATGAACGAGACCGGATTCCTGGGTCGTTTCATGCCCGACTGGGCCCGCATCGTGGGGCAGATGCAGTTCGATACCTACCACATCTTCACGGTCGATGAGCACACGATCGAGGCGGTGCGCGTCCTGAACACGCTGGAACGCGGCGAACTGGCGGAAGTGGCTCCGGTAGCCTCCAACCTGGTCGCCAATGTCCAGTCGCGGCGGTCGCTGTACATGGCGATGGTGCTGCACGACATCTGCAAGGGCCGGGGCGGCGATCATTCCGTCCTCGGCGCCGATCTGGCGTTGCAGGTCGGCCCCGCGCTGGGTCTTTCCGCTGAGGAAACCGAAACCGTTTCCTGGCTGGTGCTGCATCATCTGCTGCTCAGCGCCACCGGCTTCAAGCGCGACATCGATGATCCGAAGACGATCATGGACCTCGCGGAAACGATCCAGTCGCCGGAACGGCTGCGCCTACTGCTGATCCTGACCGTTGCCGACATGCGCGCCGTGTCGCCCAAGGTCTGGAACGGCTGGAAGGCCACGCTGCTGCGGGAAGTCTACGCCCGCGTGGCCGAGGTTCTTGCCGGTGGCCTGTCCACAACCGAGCGCGACATGCGTGTCCAACGCGCGCGCCAGGCGGCGACAAGCCTGCTGACCGAATGGTCGGCCGAGGAAATCGAATGGTTCAGCGGCCTGGGTTATCCCGGCTATTGGCTGTCCTTCGACCCCGAAACCCACGCGCGCCACGCTCGCCTGATGCGGGATGCCGAACAACGCCAGGCGCCGCTGACCGTCGATACCCAGCCCCTGCCCGCCCGCGCGGTGACCGAGGTGACGGTCTATTGCTCCGACCATCCAGGCCTGTTCAGCAAGATTTCCGGGGCGCTGGCTGTCGCCGGCGCGTCGATCGTCGATGCGCGCATCCATACGATGACCAACGGCATGGCGCTGGATACGTTCTGGGTACAGGACGCCGCGGGCGGCACCTTCGACGCGCCGCACCGCATCGCGAAGCTGTCGGTGCTGATCGAGCAGGCGCTATCCGGCCGCATCCGCCTGCCCACGGAAATCCGCAAGCTGCAAAAGGCGCTGCTGGGACGACGGATGAACGCGATCCACGTGCCGCCGCGCGTTGTATTCGATAACCATGCGTCCAACAAATACACGGTCGTCGAGGTCAATGGCCGCGACCGCCCCGGCCTGCTGCATGACGTGACCGCCGCCATGAGCGAGCAAGGCGTGCAGATCGCGTCCGCCCATGTCTCCACCTACGGCGTGCGCGCGGTCGACGTGTTCTATGTAAAAGACGTATTCGGGTTGAAGGTGGAGAACGAACGGAAGCTCAACCTGCTGCGGGACGCACTGCTGAAGGCGCTGGCGCCGCCCGAGGAAACCGCGCCCACCAGCGCCGACACCGTGGTGCCGCCGCGGCGCACGCGGCGGAGCGCGGCCGCTTAATCTCTCGGTCGCCTGTCGATCACCCGCCTCGCCTTCCCCTGCGACCGCTCGACCGTGCCGGGGGGTTCGATAACGACGCGAGTAGTCAGGCCGATCGTGTCCTTGATGCGCGCCACCACCGACGCCTCGGGTTCGGCCATCGCGCCGGGGCGGTAGAAATCCGACCGCGCCTCCACATGGATCGCCACGTTGTCCATCCGGCCTTCCCGGGTCAGGATGATTTGATAGTGGCCGGTCAGGCCTTCGGTCTTCAGCAACTGTTCTTCGACCTGGGTCGGGAACATGTTCACCCCGCGCACGATCATCATGTCGTCCGACCGGCCCGTCACCTTCTCCATCCGCCGCATCGTCCGCGCGGTGCCTGGCAGCAGCCTGGTCAGGTCGCGGGTGCGATAGCGGATGACGGGCATGCCCTCCTTCGTCAGGGAGGTGAACACCAGTTCGCCCACCGATCCATCGGGCAGCACGGCACCGGTCTCGGGGTCGATCACCTCGGGGTAGAAATGATCCTCCCAGATATGCAGCCCGTCCTTGGTTTCCACCCATTCGCTGGCGACGCCGGGGCCGATGACCTCCGACAACCCGTAGATGTCGACGGCATCCATCGCGAAGCCGACCTCGATCTCCGCGCGCATCGCGTTCGTCCAGGGCTCCGCGCCGAAGATGCCAATCCGCAATGACGTCGCGCGCGGATCGATGCCCTGACGACGGAACTCATCCAGGATCGCCAGCATATAGCTGGGGGTAACGGTGATGACCTCCGGCTTGAAGTCCAAGATCAGTTGCACCTGCCGTTCCGTCATGCCGCCCGAGATCGGCACCACGCTCATGCCCAACCGTTCCCCACCGTAATGAACGCCGAGGCCGCCGGTGAACAGCCCATATCCATAGGCGTTGTGCAGGATCATCCCCTGCCGAGCGCCGGCGGCGTACAGCGACCGCGCGGCGACCGTGGCCCAGGTCTCGATGTCACCGGCGGTATAGCCAACAACCGTGGGCTTGCCGGTCGTGCCGGATGACGCATGAATCCGCACGATCTTCTCGCGCGGCACGGCGAACAGTCCGAACGGATAGTTGCGGCGGAGATCATCCTTCGCGGTAAACGGAAACCGCGCCAGATCGCTCAGTGACCGGCAATCGTCCGGATGCACGCCAGCCGCGTCGAACGCCGCCTTGTAATGCGCGACATTCGTATAGGCATGGTGCAGCGTCCAGCGCAGCCGTTCCAACTGCAACGCCGCGATTTCGTCACGGGAGGCGGTTTCGATCGGATCCAGTCCAGCCATGGGTCAACCCTCCGCGAAGAAACGCCCGCCACTCAGGCGGGAATGGCCGCGCATCTCGGCAACGACACCGCCATCCGCCCCGGTCACCCGCACGTCGTAGATACCGGAGCGACCCGCGCGCACCCGCTCCTCGGCGGTGGCGGTCAGCGTTTCGCCGAGGCGCCCCGGGCGAACAAAGGTGATCTCGTTGTGGTGCGCCACCGCGCGGTCGCCGTAGGCGTTGCAGGCAAAGGCGAAGGTCGAATCAGCAAGCGTGAAGATGAACCCGCCATGGCAGATGCCATGCCCATTCACCATGTCGGGCCGCACGGTCATCGACATCCGCGCCGAACCAGGCCCGACATCATCCAACGCGATGCCCAGCCCATGCGTCGCGCGGTCCTCGCGCAGCATCGCCTCCGCGCAGGCCCGCGCCATCTCGGCGGGAGAACGCATCATTGCCCCCGGAAAACCGGCGGCCGCTTTTCCCGGAACGCCTGCACGCCCTCGGCGAAGTCCGCGGACCGGCCGGCATCGCCCTGCAGCCTCGCCTCCAGATCAAGCTGCGCGTCCAGCGTGTTGGTGCCGGCGACGGCGAACAGTTTCTTCATGGCCGCCAGCGACGCCGTGGGTCCGCGGGCCAGTTGCGCGGTCAGCTTTTCAGCCTCCGCCGCCAGGTCCGCGTCTTCCACGGCCCGCCAGATCATCCCCCAGCCGGCCGCCGTCTCGGCATCAATGGCGTCGCCGAACATGGCGAGGGCGCGGGCGCGGGCTTCGCCGATCGTGTGGGTGAGCAGGAAGGTCGCGCCCGAATCCGGCACCAGGCCGATCCGCACGAAGGCCTGCACGAAGCGCGCGGATTTCGCCGCCAGGACGATGTCGCAGGCCAGCGCGAAACTGGCCCCGGCCCCCGCGGCCACCCCGTTCACCGCCGCGACGAATGGCAGCCGTGATGCCCGGATGCGGCGGACGACTTCGTGATGGTAGGTGCCGGCCAGAGCCTCCAGATCGGGCGGCCCGTTCGGCCCTGGCGTCACGTCGGGGCCCAATTCCTGGCCCGAGCAGAAGCCCCGTCCCTCTCCCGTCAGCAGCACGGCGCGGGTGGCGGGATCGGCTTCGGCTTCATCGATTGCCGCGATCAGGCGCAGCAGCATGGGGGCGTTCACGGCGTTCAGCTTTTCGGGCCGATTCATCACCAGCCGGCACCAGCCGTCCTGCCGCTCCACGCGAATATCGTCGGTCATTGCAAGCCCCTCCCGGATGGTCGGGCGCTGGGGCCCGGTTCGGAAGGCGTTGTATCAGGGAAAGCACGGTCTTTTCCAACCGTGCTCCACCAGGCCGCGAAACGGCCCCGGCCCTGACGTAAAGCGGCCTGACCTAAAGCGGGTAATCGCGCGCCGGGTCGACGCCCGCGCTTTCCAGGAACTTCCGGACCGAGGAAACCTCGTCCTTCGAGAGGCTGTGATGCGTGTCGTGAAACCCATGCGTATGCCCGTTGAGCTTGACCATCAACTGCCCATGCCCGCCATGAGAGATCTCGGCGCCGATCTCCTCCAAAACGGAGCGGACCAGCTTCGGGTCGATGTTGCTGCTGATCGGATGGGCGAACAGGCTGTGCAGAACGGCACGGTGCTTGTGGTTCATGAATTGGGGACTCCCTCTCTGTCGATGACCCCATGAAGCCCGATTGTGGGTCGGCGGTCCTTGACGCAGGTCAATGGAGGAAGGGATGGGGCTCCGCCTCAAACCCCGCTCGGGGCTTTGCCCCCGAGACCCCCACTAAGGGCGGAGCCCTTAGAACCCATTTATTGGGGGGATTCTGGGAGGGGCTGAGGTGATGTCTCAACCACAGCCTCAGCCCCTCCCAGAATGCCCCCAACGGAGTGGTTCCAAGGGCTGTGCCCTTGGCCGGGTCCAGGGACAGCGTCCCTGGTCGGGGCCTGGGGTGAAACCCCATCCCTTCCCCCTTTCACCTTTCGTGACGCCCCCCAACTGCAATAAGCTCAGGCCACCCAGCAGGATGTGCGTTCATGGACATTGGCATTGCCCCCGGTCGGCCCGTCAGCGACATCACCCTCGATTCGCGCTTTACCGATCTGGATCGGCCCGTTCTGCTGACCGGCATCCAGGCCCTGCTGCGCCTGTTCCTCGAACAACGCCGCCTCGACCAGGCGGCCGGCCTCAATACCGGCGGCTTCGTCTCCGGCTATCGCGGCTCCCCGCTCGGCATGCTGGATCGGGAGCTTTGGAGCCGGCGCAAGATGATGGACGCCGCGGGCATCAAGTTCGAACCCGGCGTCAACGAGGACCTCGCCGCCACCATGCTGCTTGGCACCCAGGAACTGGATGCGTTTCCCGGCAAGAACGTCGATGGCGTCTTCGGCATGTGGTACGGCAAGGGGCCGGGCGTGGACCGCGCGGGGGATGCGTTCCACTGCGCCAACTTCGCCGGCACGCATCGGCACGGCGGCGTGCTGGCGGTTTCGGGCGACGACCACGGCGCCCATTCCTCCACCTATCCGCATCAGACCGAGCACGTATTCGAAAGCGTGTTCATGCCCATCCTCAACCCCTCGTCCGTGCAGGACGTGATGGACCTCGGCCTCGCCGGCTGGGCCATGTCGCGGTATTCGGGCCTGTGGGTCGCGATGAAGACCACCGCCGAAACGATGGAGCAGGCGGCGACCGCCATCATCCACGCCCATCGCCCCTGGAACGTGCCGGATTTCCCGCTGCCGGCGCATGGGCTGAACATCGACCACTCGCTGAAATTCCCCGCCGAACGCGCCGAACTCGAACGCCGGATGATCGAGGAGCGGATGCCCGCCATGCTCGCCTGGGCGCGGGCCAACCGGCTGGATCGCCTGATCAGCGGCGGCGCCGACGCCCCGATCGGCCTCGTCACCATCGGCAAGGCGCATGAGGACACGATGCACGCCCTGCGCCGGCTGGGGTTGGACACCCATCCGCAGCTCGCGATCTACAAGGTCGCCATGACCTGGCCGCTGGAGACGGAGGGTCTGCGCGAATTCGCCCGCGGCAAGCGCGCGATCCTGGTGATCGAGGAAAAGCGTTCCTTCGTCGAATCGCAGATCCGCGACGCGCTGTATCATCTGCCGGCGGACGAACGCCCGACGATCAGCGGCAAGACCATGCCGAACGGCGAACCATTGCTATCCGCGCTGATGGAACTCTCGCCCGAGATCGTGGCCGGCGGGATGGCGAAATTCCTCGGCGCCAACGGGCTGAACGTGCCGAACGCGGCGCCTCCGACCAAGGTGGATCGTCCGGGCGGGCTGATGCGGCGCATCCCCGCCTTCTGCGCCGGCTGCCCGCACGCGACATCGACCAAACTGCCGGATGGCAGCTTTGCCTCCGCCGGGATCGGCTGCCACTTCATGGCGCTCGACAATGGCGACCAGACCCGCACCTTCACGCAGATGGGCGGCGAGGGTGCGCCCTGGGTCGGGCTGTCGAACTTCACCGACATGAAGCACATGTTCGCCAACATGGGCGACGGGACCTACATGCACTCCGGGGTCATGGCGATCCGCCAGGCCGTCGCCGCCAAGGCACGCATGACCTACAAGCTGCTGTTCAATGACGCCGTCGCCATGACCGGCGGGCAGCCGGCCGAGGGCGGACCCACCGTCGTTTCCCTGGCCGCCCAATGTTCGGCCGAGGGCGTGCGGCGCATCGCCATCGTCGCCGATGACGCGGAACGTTTGCCGCCCGTATCGATGCTGCCCAAGGGCGTGACATTGCACACGCGGGACGAACTGGACGCCGTGCAGCGCGACCTGCGCGAATACGATGGCACGTCCGTCCTGATCTACGACCAGGTCTGCGCGACCGAGAAGCGGCGCCGGCGCAAGCGGGGGTCCATGACTCCCGCCACGCGCCATGTCGTGATCAACGAATCCGTCTGTGAGAACTGCGGCGACTGCACCACCCAATCCGGCTGCATCGCGATCGAGCCGGTGGAGACCACCCTCGGCCGCAAGCGCCGCATCAACCCGACAAGCTGCAACGTCGATCTGTCATGCCTGAAAGGCTTCTGCCCGAGCTTCGTGACCCTGCCCGGCGCGCCCGCGGCCCCGGATATCGACACGCATTGGCAGGCACGGGAGGCCGATCTTGGCGCCGCTTTGCCCTTGCCGACCCTGCCCGATCTGACCGTCTGGCGCGGCCTGTTCGCCGGCATCGGCGGCGGCGGCATCGTCACCGCCGGCGCGATCCTGGCCATGGCGGCGCATCTGGAGGGGCGGGCGGTGAAGACGCTCGACTTCACCGGGCTGGCGCAGAAGAACGGCGCGGTGGTCGCGCATGTGCAGATCGCGGCGAACGAGGACAGCCTCGATGTCGTGCGCATCCCGATCGGCATGGGCGATCTGATGCTGGCGGCCGACCTCGCGGTGGCGTGCCAGGCGGGGGTGCTGGAGCGGAACGCGAAGACCGCGGCCGTGATCGGCAACCTCGATCTGGCGGTGAACGCGGACTTCAAGCGCGATGCGGCGCTGTCGATCGACGCGCTGCTGCACAAGCGGACGATCGAGAAGGTGACGGATGCCGGCCGGTCAAGCTGGCTGCACGGGGTGCGGCTGGCGGAGCGGCTGTTCGGCAACGCCCAGGCGATGAACACGTTGATGCTGGGCCTCGCCTGGCAGCGCGGGCTGGTGCCGGTGGGGCAGGAGGCGATCCTGCGCGCGATCGAACTCAACGGCGCCGCCGTCGGGCTGAACCGGCGGGCGTTCCTGTGGGGCCGCATCCTGGCGCATAACCCTGGTCTGGCGGATGATATCCTGACCGGAACGACCCAATCGGCGCCGGAGAGCCTGGATGCCCTGATCGCCGCCCGGACCAAGGCGCTGGTGACCTATCAGGACGACGCCTATGCCGCCCGCTACCGCGCCATCCTGGCCGAATTGGCGGAGGCGGAGGTTCGTTTCTCGGGCGAGGCCGGTCCGTTGACCCGCGTGGCGGCCGAGAACCTGTTCCGCCTGATGGCCTACAAGGACGAGTACGAGGTTGCCCGGATGCACACCGAGGCGACCTATGCGGAGGGGGCGGTGTTCCACCTCTCCCCGCCCGTCATCGCGCGGATGGACCCGGCGACAGGGCGGCGGAAGAAGATGGCGATCCCGGGCTGGGTGGCTCTGCCGCTATTCCGGCTGCTGCGGCACGGCAAGCGGCTGCGCGGGACCGGGTTCGATGTGTTTGGGGGTCAGGCCGAACGGCAGGCGGAACGGGCGTTGATCGAGCAGTATGTCGGCGATCTCCGCACGATCGCCGGGTCGCTGCGGCCGGAGACGCTGATGACGGCGCTGGAACTGGCCGGCGTGCCGGACATGATCCGGGGGTTTGGCCCGGTGAAGGATGCCAACCGGGTGAAGGCCGAGGCGCAACGGCGGGCGCTGCTGGACCGGCTGGCCGCCCCGCCTGCCCCGCTGGCGATGGCGGCGGAGTAGGGAATAGCGGCCTTCCCGGTCCGTGAGAGGAACGGACGGGCACAGGCTGACCGGGACAGCAAATCCGTTCGGCCGGCGCTTGCTGGGTAAGACGCTCGGCGGATCGCATGGGGCAGGGCGAAAAAAAATCGATTCAAACCAGAAGGGGGAGACCCCCTTCTGGACTTCCCCCCAAGAGGTAAGGAGGTAAGGATTCAGGGGGTAAAAGAGGTTCTGGCAGGACGGAAGCCGACGACGTAGTGCCGGCCGACGACGTCGCCGCAGTTGCGAATGCCGGCGCGGAAGTTCCTTGGACCGATGCTCCAGGAACCGCCGCGCAGGACCCGACGAACGGGATCACCGCCCGTCGTCCAAACTGATCCGTCGCGTGGTCGTTCCTTATAATCAGGATGCCAGGGATCCGCCGTCCACTGCCAGACCAAGCCGAGCATGCCGTGCAATTGGAATTTGTTGGGCTCCAGCGTCTCGGCGGGAACGAGGCCTTTATCACGAGGTGGCACAAAGCGCGCGCCATCCTCGAAACGGTCGCCCCAAAAATAGGCGTCCGGGCTGCCCGCGCGGGCCGCGAATTCCCATTCAGCCTCGCTGGGCAGGCGATACGCGGTTTCCTGACCGGCCTCAATACGCGGCCGGATCGTGTCGTTGAGCCAGTCGATATAGGCCAGGGCATCTTTGTGGCTGACCTTGACGGCGGGAAGCCGCGCCGCTGGGTCCTTGGCCTTGTCTTTCCACTGTTCCCCTGCCTGGTGGTCCGGTCTGGCGGTCAGGAAAGCGCGATACTCCCCGACGGTGATCGGATATTTGGCCATGAAGAAGGGCGCGATCTTCATGTCCGTGATCGGTTGGGAGTCTGACCATTCCTTGTCGCCCATCTTGAACATGCCGCCTGGGATCGAGACCATCTCGGGGCACACTGCACATCGCGGGATCGGCCTCGCCGTGGCCGGTGGTGATGTGGCGGGCTGTGACGGTGCGGTCACGTCTAGCGGCTGGGCCTGATGCCATTGGCCGGAGGTATCCCGTTGTTCCACCGCGCTGAAATGTTCGAACACTCGTGGCAGGCCCCAGGTTCCGATCCCCAGTACGACGAGCCCAACCGAGACTGCCCACATGCGCCGTGTGAAACCGGGCTTTACCGGCACCGGCGGTCCCGGCGCCATTGCCCCGGCGGCGGCGGAGGGTCCCGCTCCCGGAACGTGCCTATCGCTGGCTGAAGGGGGTTCCGCATCCCCCTCCGGCACGGGTGCCGTTGCCTGGGGCCGCACCGGTGGAACAACCGGCGTCTTGGGGACAGTCGCCGGCACCACCCGGTACAGCGTTTCCTCGATCCGGGTGGCAAAGGCCCTCAGCCGCTCCCGCATCTCCGGCGTGTCGAGACCCTTCGTTTCCACATCCGTAAAATCGACCCATTGGACGGTCTTCAGATAGTCATACAACGCCGGATCTTGGATTTCGGTCCGCCGAGCGCCGCTGAATCGCGAGACGTCCCTGAAACAGATCGGCAGGATCAGGTCCTTGCGACCCCGCGCTTCCATCAATGTCCGAAAATACCTGATCTCGTCCGCGCAATTGGGGCTGTGCAGCAGCGCGGGCGTGATGATCGGGATCAGGAACGACGCCTCTCGCAAAGCGCTTTCGATCTGCACCTGCCATTCCGTGCCGGGCGGGATGGCGGCAATGTCCTGGAACAGCCGGACGTCGAGCTTACCCAGATTCTGCTTCAACTGCGCGTATAGCCGTTCGCGGAGGGCGCTCAGCCGCCCCTCCGAGGCAGCATCATCGTCCCGCGTATAGCTCCAGAATCCGATTGGCGGCAGCGACACGCGAACTCAGCCCCGGATGGTCGGTTGTTTCATCGCCGGACGTTACGTCACTTCCCGCCAGCACGCCAATGACAGTCGGCCAATGAGGACGACCACGCCGCCTCCCCGTGGTGGTGGGCGTGGGCCCTCCTCCTCAATTCAAAAAAAGCCGTGGGTGCTGGGCCTGCGCCCAGCATAACGAGGCGCGGGCCGCGAGGGTGACGCCAAGCCCCCCTACCGCATGAAGTGATGCTTCGGCACCCCAACCACACCACCCGCCCGCCAGTCCTCCCGCAGCTTGGGAGAGCGCATCCAGTCCATCCCCTGCTTCCGCGACGCCACGTCAAACAGCACCAGAACCTGCTCCTGCTTGTCCGCGCCGCGATAGATGCGCGGATTGGTCACCCCGGCCGCCACCCGCTGCGCCTCCGCCCCGTCAAACACCGGGCGCCACGTCGCATAATCCTTGATCGCGAATTCCACGACCATCGTGAACGGCTTCTCGTCCTTCGCCCAACCGGCGCTCGGCGCCATCAACGCCAGCGCGGTCAGGGCGGCGAACACGTGCCGACGCAAGGGATGTGTCATGGGAATGCTCCTGTCTCCGATCCCACGCTCATACCCAACCCCCCAGGACCCGCCAAGCACCCCACGCAACCCAGGATCAGTCCCAGGGCATTGGCGATCCGCGCGCGGGAGAATAACCTCCCCCATAACGACCCGTGGGGAGTACCATGACATACGCCAATACGACGCTGTCAGCCGGGGACCCCGGTTGATGGGCGACACCGCACGCACCCGCACGATCCTGATCGGCGCCTCGGTCATGCTCTGCCTCAGCATGGGCATGCGCCAGAGCCTCAGCCTGTTCCTGCCGCCGGTCACCCGAGACCTCGCGCTGACCGCGGCCGACTTCACCTTCGCCGTCGCCGTGCAGAACATCGCCTGGGGCCTGTCGCAGGCCCCGATCGGCATGATCGCCGACAAGTTCGGCCTGCGCATCGCCATGGTCCTGGGCGCCATCACCTACGCGGCCGGGATCACCGTGATGGCAACCGCCACCGGCGCCATGTCGCTCGCGGTGTCCGGCGGCCTGATCGGCATCGCGCTGTCCTGCACCGCATCATCCCTCTGCATGACCGCCTGCGCCCGCGCCGTCCCGGAATCCCGCCGGTCCACCATGCTCGGCATTGTCGCGGCCACGAGTTCGCTGGGCATGATGCTGGTCGCCCCGACGCTGCAAGTGCTGCTGGAGGGGAATGACTGGCGCATCGCCATGATCTTCTTCCTGGTGCTGGCCGCGGTCATGATACCCGCCGCGTTCCTGGCGGGCGGCGCCGACAAGCTGCCCAGACCCACCCGCGCGACGGTAACGATGCGAGAGGTCCTCGGCCAGGCCGCCCGCCATCGCGGCTTCCTGGTGATGTCGGCCGCCTATTTCGTCTGCGGCCTGCAACTGGTGTTCCTGACCACGCATCTGCCGAACTACCTGGATGTCTGCGGCCTCGACCCGATGCTCGGCGCGCAGGCGCTGGCGGTCATCGGCGGGATGAACGTCATCGGCTCCTACTCGGCCGGTTGGCTCGGCGGGCGGTATCCGAAGCATATCCTGCTGGGGATGCTGTATGTTTTGCGGTCCTGCGTGCTGACGCTGTACTTCGTGATGCCGCCGAGCCCGACCTCCACGATCATGTTCGCGGCGGCGATGGGAATGCTGTGGCTGGGCGTGATGCCGCTGGTCAGCGGCCTGGTCGCCGAGATGTTCGGCACCCGCTACATGGCGACGCTGCTGGGCCTTGCCTTCGTCACCCACCAGTTCGGATCGTTCCTGGGCGCCTATGGCGGCGGGCTGATCTTCGACCTGCTGGGGTCCTATGACCGCGCCTGGCAGATCGGCGTATCGATCGGCGTGATGGCGGGGTGCGCCCAGATCCTGTTCGGCGGCCCGCCACAGCGGCGTGACCGGATCGGCGCCCCGGTGCTCAGCCCGACCTGAAGGACAAGGGCCGGGGGCGTCCGCTTCCCGGCCCGAAGCTTTTGCTGCAACGCGACGGTGGCATCGGACAACATTCGCATTGTAGCATCCGATGCCGCCACGCGGCCAACAAAGGCTCGGAGGCTTTGGAGTAAACATGAACCCACTGGCTGAACTGCGGCGGCCCCTGCCCGCCGCCCTGGGCATCGCGGCCGTTATCGGCTGGGGCTTTGCCTTCTACACAATGTCGTCGGGCAACCGGCAACGCACCGAGGCGGCCGAACGTTTGGAACTCGCCACCGCCGCCCAGCGCATGACGGTGGCCGAACTGGACTCGTTGCGTAAGGCATCCGGTACGCTGGCCGAGGCCACCACGAAGGCCGCCGCCGCGCGCACCGCCGCCGAGGCCGCCACCGACGCGACCCGCGCGGAAGCCGCCAAGGTCGCCGGATTGAAGCGGGAGATGGAACAATTGACCGCCGCTGCCGCCGCCCAGGCCAAGGCCGCGGAAGCCCAGACCGCCGCGGAAACCGCCAGGCGCCAGGAAGCCACGCGGGCGATGGAACAGACGAGCGCGGCCCTCGCGGCCCGGACCGGCGAGCTCACGCAGGCCGAGACGATGCTGCGGTCAGCGCGGGATGCCGCGGCGACGGCGCAACGCGAGGCGGATGAACTGCGGCAGAAGAATCAGGCCGCGGCGGACCATCTCGCCGATGCCGAGACACGGCTGCGGGCAACGGTGGCCGCGCAGGAAGCGGCGAAGGCCGAACTCGCCCGCCTGCTGCCGGTTGCGGGAACCGAACCCGCGAAGCCATAGGAAACAACGGGGCCGACCCGCGCGGGCCGGCCCCAACTATTCAATCAATCGTGATCTTCTGCTCGCGGATGATCTTCTTGTACAACTGGTCATCCGCCAGATAGAACTCCTTCAGTTCCTTCAACGGCATCGACCGCGTCACGAACCCCATTTCCAGCAGGCGGGCTTTCATCTCGGGGCGTTCGTTGATCTCGGCGATGGCCTTGTTCATCTTTTCCTTGATCGGCTCGGGAATACCGAGCGGACCGTAGAAGCCCTGCCAGATGGGCGTGTTGACCTGGGGGTAGCCCAACTCGTCGATCGTCGGCACATCGGGGAAGTCGGGATGGCGCTGGTTGGCGAACAGCGCGATCATCTTCAGCTTGCCGTTCTTCACATGCGGGAAGCCGTTCAGCTCGATGATGCCGTCGATCACGCCCGACAGCAGGTCATTCAGCGCCTGGGCGTTGCCGTTATAGGGCACGTTGACGAACTCGGTATCGGTCACCCCGCCCAGATACTTCATCCGCAGCTCCGTCGGGCTGCCGACGCCCGAGCCGCCATAGGTGACCTTGCCCGGGTTCGCCTTGGCATAGGCCATGAACTCCTTGAAATCCTTCGCCGGATTCTTCGGCCCGATCATCAGCCCCGAGACATACATCGTCGTCATCGCGATTGCGTCCCAGTCCGGCGCCTGGAACGACACCTTCCGCAGGTTCGATGTCGTGGTGATGACGGTCGAGGCGCACATGCAGAACGTATAGCCATCGGGCTTGGAGCGGATGACGCTCTCCACCCCGATCGCGCCACCGGCGCCACCACGGTTCTCAACCACGAAGGGCTGGCCGAACATCTGCGTCAGCGCCTGGGCATAGGGGCGCGCAATCGTGTCGTTGGCGCCGCCGGGCGGATAGGGAACGATCACCTTGACCGTGCCTTTCGGCCAGTCGGTGTCGGCCTGCGCGGCGGCCACGCCCGTCATCGCGACGAGCGCCATGGCGGCGCCCAGCAGCCGGGTCAGAACCGGACTTTTCATGGACATGCTCCTTTTGCTTCTGGACGACAGCCTATACGGAACGGCCCGGTGCGGAAATCCGCACCGGGAACAACGTCCGGGCGTAGTCTTGCCGTCAGCGTCTACGAAAGGGCGAGGATCAGCCGTTCACCGCCCGCATCAGGGCCACCCATTTGTCCAGCATCGGCAGGATCGTATCCCGTTTCTCGGACGGCAGGCTGGTAGACATCGTGTTCACGCCCAGGTCGCGGTAGCGCTTCGCCAGGTCCAGGTCGGGCGCCTGCCCACCGATCGAGATGTCCATCTTCGCCGGATCGCGACCGGCTTCCGTGCACATCTGGCGGAACAGCGGGATCAAATCGGTCAGCGGCGTCGGGTTGCCCTTGGTCACCTGCGGCATCCAGCCATCCGCGTAGCGCACCGCGCGCCGAGCAGAGTACGGATAGGCGCCGCCGACGAGGATCGGGGGATGCGGCTCCTGGACCGGCTTCGGCCAGGTCATCATCGGGTCGAAGTTGACGAACTCCCCGTGATATTCCGCCTTCGACTTGGTCCAGATTTCCTTCATCGCCTCGATATTCTCCCGCGCGCGCTTGTGGCGGGTGGCATAGGCGGTGCCGTGGTTCTCCATCTCATCCTGGTTCCAGCCGTTGCCGACGCCGAACACGAAGCGCCCGCCGGAGACCTGGTCGATGGAGGCGACCAGCTTCGCCGTCTGGATCGGATCGCGCTGGGCGATCAGGCACACGCCGGTGCCGACGCGGATGGTCTTGGTGGCGGCGGCCGCGGCCGTCAGCGTCACGAAGGGGTCCATGACGTCGTAGTAGCGCTTGGGCAGGTCACCGCCGAGGACGAAGGGCGTCTTGCGGGACACGGGGATGTGGGAGTGCTCGGGTGCCCAGATGATATCGAAGCCACGCTGCTCCAGCTCCACGGCGAGCTCCGCCGGACCCATCGAATAGTCGGTAAAGAACATCGCCGCGCCGAATTTCATGCCTTGTCTCCTGCTGGACCTGAGGCCCCAGCGTGCGGCGGTTTTCGGCCAGGCGCAACCACCGGCGCCGCAGCGGTCGCGGATCAGATGTATCGGCCGCCGTGCCAATCAACCCGCTCCACCGCTTCGGGCGGCGGGGTTTCGTCGGCGATCTGGTAGTGGAGGCGATGACGGGTCCGATAGGCGACGGTTGCGCGATCGAGGAAGCCGGTCCGCGCGCCCATCCGGCGCAGAATCCGCCAAAGGATCTGATCGGTGACGCCAGCCTGGTCCTGGTCGTGCAGGACCCAGCCCAGCAAAGATGGAAAGGCCGAGCGCAGGACCACCAGGCAATTGGTATCGACCGCATCGGTCCCGTTGACATGCGGGCAACGGATCATCGGCGATCCATCCAGGCGGTGCAGCATGCGGGTGGAGCAACCGACATCCAGGTCGTTGTCCCGCATATGGGCGAGCATCCCCTCCAGGTGGTCGGGATAGAACCAGTTATCGGCATCCAGGAACGCGATCGCGTCGGCCCCCGCCACGGCCGCCTGGTAGCAGCCGATGACGCGGGGCGTGTTGCCGTAGTCGGCATAGTTTCGCTTCAGGATGACCTGCGTGCCGCGAAAATCAGGAATTTCCGCTGACTCTCCCCCGTCACACACCAGGACATGATGCGCGGGGATGGTCTGAAAAAGAACGCTGTCGTGGCACTCCCGGATCCACGCGAGCGGTGTGTTGAAATACGGCGTGACCACAAAAACATTCATCATTCTTGCCCGACGGTTTTGAACAGGACCAGCACTCTACCACGGATGCGCGTGGGCCGAACGAAAATCCCGATCATCGTATGTGGACGCGCGGGGGCGTATGATCCGGCTCCTTCTGCGACGGATCGATTCCTTCATGGCCATCCTGATTGGCATTGACCCCGGCCTGCGCTTTACCGGCTGGGGTGTGATCGAGGCCGACGGCAACCGGCTGCGCCATATCGCCAACGGCATCATCGCCACCGACAGCGCCAACGCCGTGTCTCATCGGCTGAAAACCCTGCATGACGGGCTCGCGGCGCTGCTGGCGCTGCATCGGCCGCAGGAAGCCGCAATCGAGGAGACCTATGTCAACCGCAACGGGTCCGCGACGCTGAAGCTCGGCTACGCGCGGGGCGTGGCGCTGCTGGCGCCGGCGCTGGCGGGGGTGCCGGTGACCGAATACGGGGCGAAGACCGTGAAGCTGTCGGTCGTGGGAACCGGCGGGGCCGACAAGGACCAGGTAAAGATGATGGTCCACCGCTTGCTGCCGGGCGCCGTGATCGGACGCGCCGATGCGTCGGACGCGCTGGCGGTGGCGATCTGCCACGCGCACCACCGGTCATCCCGCCTGGCCTGGGCGCGGGCGAGCTAGCAACGCCGTAACCGATCGGCCCTGGGGCCAGGGCGTCGCACGTGGCCGCTTGCCGTCTTGGGCGGGCCTGACCCGCCCATCGCCAAGCACGCAGGTACGTGGAATCATACGCAAACACTATCGACGGACTCCCTGGCGATGGCCGGGTCAGGCCCGGCCGGGACGAGAAGCGCCGTCCCCGAGCCAAGTGCCCCTGCCCTGGCCCAGGGGCTGCCCGCGCCGCCACGCTGCGTTGCGGTATCCCCTCTTGCGTTTTCCGCGCCACGCCAAGAAAAAGGCCCCGTTGGAAGGAATGCACACATGTCGAAGGCAACGGTCTTCATCGACGGCGAATCCGGCACCACGGGGCTTGGCATCCGTGAGCGTCTGCTGGCGCAGCCCAACATCGAACTGAAGAGCGTATCGCCCGAGCGACGCCGCGATCCCAACGCTCGGCGTGACATGATGACCGAGGTCGATCTGGTCGTCCTGTGCCTGCCCGACGACGCGGCCAAGGAATCCGCGGCGCTGGCCGCCAGCCTGGGCAACAAGGCGCCCAAGGTGCTGGACGCCTCCACCGCGCACCGGGTCGATCCCAACTGGGTCTATGGCTTCGCCGAGATGATCCCCGGCCAGGCCGACCGCATCGCGTCCGCCCAGCGGGTCGCCAATCCCGGATGCTACCCGACCGGCGGGATCGGCCTGATCCGCCCGCTGATCGACGCCGGCCTGATGGCCACCGATCACCCGATCACGATCAACGCCGTGTCCGGCTACTCGGGCGGCGGCAAGGGGATGATCGCGGACCACGAAACCACCTCCGGCCCGGCATTTGAGCTTTACGGCCTGAAGCTGGAACACAAGCATGTGCCGGAAAGCCAGCTCTACGGCGGGCTGACGCGGCGACCGATCTTCGTCCCGTCGGTCGGGCATTTCCGCCAGGGCATGCTCGTGTCGATCCCGCTGCATCTGGACACGCTGCCCGGCAAGCCCACCGGCGCCGACCTGCGCGCGGCGCTGGAAAAGCACTACGCCGGCTGCGATCTGGTGCGCGTGATGTCGCCGCAGGACGACGGCAAGCTGGAACCCGAGGCGCTGAACGACACCGACCGGTTGGAGCTTTACGTCCACGCGAACGAAAAGCACCGCCAGGCGGTGCTGGTCGCGCGCCTCGACAACCTGGGCAAGGGTGCCTCGGGCGCGGCGGTGCAGAACATCAACCTGATGCTCGGGCTGCATAAGGGCGTCGGGGCCGTGGGGCATGGCTGACCATTACTACGGCGGCTTCGGCCCCATCTTCTCGCTGAACGGCGTCACCCCCAAGGTGGCGCCGGATGCGTTCATCGCCCCCACCGCCGCGGTGATCGGCGATGTGGAGATCGGGTCGGAAACCGGCATCTGGTTCCATTGCCTGGTGCGCGGCGACATGAACTTCATCCGCATCGGCGCGCGCACGAATATCCAGGACGGGACCGTCATCCATATCGATTCCGGCGGGTTTTCCACGACCATCGGCGATGACGTGACCGTGGGGCACAACGCCGTGATCCACGCCTGCACGATCAAGAACCGCGGCTTCGTGGGCATTTCCGCCACCGTGCTGGACGGCGCGGTGATCGAGGAAGGCGGCATGCTCGCCGCCGGAGGGCTGCTGACGCCGGGCAAGGTGATCGGGCCGAACGAACTCTGGGCCGGATCACCCGCCAAGCTGCGCCGCGTGATGGACGAAGACGAGCAGAACAAGTTTGCCCGTAACGCCAAGGTCTATCTGGATCTGGCGCGGCAGTTCCGGGCGGGGCTGCGGTCGGTTCCGCAAACGCCCTAGCTATAGCGGAACAGCGCGTCGTCCTCGGCCGTCGGCATGCCGTCCCGGTGCGGCGCGTTGTCCGGCCCGATTTCGTAGTAGTCGGACTTGTCCGGCACATACAGGTGCATCGCCGTCCGCAGCCCGGTCGGGGTGGCCAGCACGCCGGCATTGATCGCCAGGCGGTCCGTGCCCTTCCGCTGGAAGAACAGCACCGAGCCGCAATCGCCGCAGAAGCCGCGCCGCCCGGTCTCGGACGTGTCGTACCACTTCAGGCCGCTGTCGGAGAGGAACGTCACCTCCTCCCGCTGGCAGCGCGTATGGGCCGAGGCATGGCCGTGATGGCGCCGGCAGTCGCTGCAGTGGCAGATCACGACATCCCGCAGCTTGCCATGAACCTCGAACTGGACGGCGCCGCAATGGCAGCCTCCGGTGGCGCGTGGCGTGGTCATCGGCTTTATGTCCCCCTGGTCTGTCCCGCAACGGTCGCGCAGGATACACCAAAGGCCAGGAGGAAGCGCCATGAAGATCACCGCCGTCGAGACGTACTGGACCCGCATTCCCTACGACATGGGCGGGACGCCGCTGGTGGCCAGCGGGATCAACGCCCAGGGCATGAACACGCTCTGGCTGCGGATCATCACCGACCAGGGGCTTGAGGGCTGGGGCGAGGCCTTCGGCCATGGCGCGGCCGCGGTCAGCCTGGCGACGCTGAACACCCAGCTCGCACCGGCCATCCTGGGCCAGGACGCGCGCGACATAGCCGGCCTGCGCGACCGCCTAAGCCGGGTGTGGCATCTGTTCGGCCGCAACGGGCCGCATGTGTTCGCGCTGTCGGCGTTGGACATCGCGCTCTGGGACATCGCCGGAAAGGCCGCCGGCCTCCCGATCTGGCGGATGCTCGGCGGGTCGCCGATGACGACGATGCCGGCCTATGCGTCGCTGCTGCGCTACGGCAAGGCGGACATGGTGGCCGAGAACAGCGCCCGCGCCGTGTCGCAAGGCTACCGCGACATCAAGCTGCACGAGATCACGGTGCCGGAGATCGTCGCTTCCCGAGACGCCATCGGGCCGGATGTGCGCCTGATGTGCGACACCAATTGCCCCTGGACGATCTGGCAGGCGATCGACATGGCGCGCCGCCTGGCCGACGTGGACCTGACCTGGCTGGAGGAACCGGTCTGGCCGCCGAACGACTACGCCGGCCTCGCGCGGGTGCGGATCGAGGGTGGGTCGCCAGTCGCGGCCGGTGAAAACGCCGCCGGCCTGCATGACTTCAAGGAGGCCTTCGCGCTGGGGGCGCTCGATATCGCCCAGCCCTCGGTCATCAAGACCGGTGGGATTTCGGCGATGGTCGAGATCGCGGCCCTGTGCAAGGCGCATGGTGTGCGGATGGTGCCGCACAACGCCTATTTCGGTCCGGGGTACCTGGCGTCGTTGCACGTCAACGCTGCGCTGGGCGCGGGGGCACCGTTCGAGCGGCTGTATCTGGACCTGGAAGACAGCCCCTATCACGAGTTGGTCACCGCGACCGACGGCCACGTCATGGTGCCGAACGGGCCGGGCCTTGGCCGCGATCCGAACATGGACGTGCTGCGGAAGTATCTGGTCGCCGAACCCACCCTCCACCGCGTTTGAGACGGAGCCTGTCCGATGAAAATCACCCGCCTGCGCACCCAGGTCGTGCATCTGCCGATCAACCCGCCGATCCTCACCTCCATCATGGGGTCGATCAAATCAGCCGATTGCGTGCTGACCTTCCTCGACACCGATGAGGGGATCACCGGGGAAGGGCTGGTCTTTTCGATCAACAACCGGCGCCTGGGCGTCATCCACCAGATGATCCGCGACCTGGAGGACCTGGTCGTCGGCCTCGACCCGCTGCTGGGCGGCAGCCTGAACGCCAAGGCGTGGAAGGACCTGAACTTCCTGGGGTACGAGGGCGTGTCGATCGTCGGCCTCGCCGCCATCGACAACGCACTGTGGGACCTGCGCGGCAAGGCCGCGGGCCTGAACGTCGCGCATCTGATCGGGGCATGCCGGCCATCCGTTCCGACCTATGCCTCCGGCGGGCTGTGGCTGGCGGGGTCGATCGATGACCTGCAGAAGGAGGCGCGGGGTTTCCTCGATCGTGGCTTCCGCGCGATGAAGACCCGCGTCGGCCCCTCCGACCCCGAGCGGATGGTCGAGCGCGTCGCCGCGGTGCGGGAGGCGATCGGCCCGGATATCGGCCTGATGGTCGACGCCAACCAGCAGATGACCGTGAAGCAGGCGATCCGCATCGGCCGGATGATGGAGGAGCTGAACCTGACGTGGTTCGAGGAACCGATCATCTGCCACGACCACGAAGGCGAGGCTCAGATTTCAGCCGCCCTGGATACGCCGATCGCGTCGGGGGAAACGGTCTACACCCATCGCGGCATCCACAAGATGCTGGAGGCACGGGCGGCCGATGTGCTGATGCCGGACCTGCAACGGATGGGCGGGCCGACCGAGTTCCTCAAGGCCGGGCATCTGTGTGAGGCCTACAATATCCCCTGCGCCAGCCATCTGTTCCCCGAAATGAGCCTGGCGCTGCTCGCCGGCCTGCCCGGTGGGTACTACCTGGAACACATGCCGTGGTTTGAGAGCCTGTATCGGGAACGGATCGAGTTGGACGCGAACGGCCACGCGATCGTGCCGGACCGGCCGGGCTGGGGGTTCAGTTTTGATCCGGACGCGATGCGGCTTTACGGGGCGTAGCGTCGGCAAGGGGCTGAAAGGCCCCCCATAAGCAGGGGTGACGGGGGAACGACATCGCTCTCCCCGTCATGGCCAGCCTTCATGGGGCGCAGGGCAATCGCACTTGGTCGCGTTCCGTCTTGGGCGGGCTTGACCCGCCCATCGCCAGGCACGCAGTTGCTTGGATTGACGCGACAACACTATCAACGGAGTTCCTGGCGATGGCCGGGTCAAGCCCGGCCAGGACGGGAGGCGCCGCCCCGGAGGCGATCCCAATTGCCCTGTGACGGACAGGGAAGCCCGCTGTCACAGCTTCCTCCTACCCGACGCCCCCTACACGCGTCTTCCTACCCGCCCATCGTGCCTTCCAGGTACCCGGTGTAGCCAAACAGCCCGACCGCCCCGCCGGTGTGCAGGAACACCACCGTTTCGTTCTTCCCGATCACGCCCTTGCGGATCAGATCAATCATCCCCGCCATCGCCTTGCCGGAGTAGACCGGGTCCAGCAGGATCCCCTCCTGGCGCGCGAGCATCTGCACGGCCTCGGCCATGCCGTCGGTGGGGATGCCGTAGCCGCCACCGATATAGTCGCAGTTGGCCTCCACCGACTCTCGCGGGATGCCGCCCTTCACACCACAGTATTCAGCGGTTTCCTCGGCGAGGCGGAACACGTTCGCCTCCTGTCGGTCCTTCGGCTGCCGCACGCCGATACCCAGCACGGGGATCCCGGAATTCGTGCCCTGCAAGCCCACCACCAGCCCCGCATGGGTGCCGGCGCTGCCCGTGGCGGTTACCAGGCGATCGATCACCAACCCCATCTCATCGGCCTGCTGCACCAGTTCCTGCGCGCAGGAGACATAGCCGAGCGCGCCGACCTTGTTGGAGCCGCCGCCGGGAATGACGTAGGTGGCGTGGCCTTGGGCCCGCATCTCCGCGCCTCTCTTCTCGGCCTCGGCGTTCATATCCAGCCCGGACGGCCGATACTCGATGGCGCAGTCAAACAGCTTGTCGAGCAGCACGTTGCCGCTGTTGAGGTAGTCGCGGTCGTTGGTCTCGATCCGATGTTCCAGCAGCGCGGTGCAGTGCATGCCAAAGCGGCGGACCACGGCAGCGGTCTGGCGGACATGGTTGGACTGCACGGCGCCCTGGGTGACGATGTGAGTTGCCCCCTGGGCCTGCGCCTCCCCGATCAGCCATTCCAGCTTGCGGACCTTGTTGCCGCCCGTGGCGACCACGGTGCAATCGTCCCGCTTCATCCAGATCGCCGGCCCGCCCAAATGCCGGCTGAGGTTTTCCAGCTTTTCCAACGGGGTCGGTGTGGGAAACAGCCGCACGCGCGGGAAACGGGCGAGATGCATTCGGAGTCCTCCGGATCGTTGACGGGCCGGCCGTGGGAAAAATTTACTCTCAGCCAGCATGGGGATGTAATGTCTCTCATCCTCGCGCGTCAGACAATGCAGGAGACGAACGCATCCAAACCGTTCGGCCTGGCGTAGACAGAGGGAAAGGCGGAGTACAAGACATGCACATCATCAAGCGGCGCGGCTGGGATATCCCCGAGCGGTTGGCGACCCCGGAAGCCCTGGTCATGAACCGGCGCGGCCTGGTGGCGGGCGCCCTGGCGATGGCCGGGATCGCCGCGGCGCCGGCCGCCGAGGCTCAGATGGCAACCAAGCCGCTGGCCGCCACCCGCAACCCGAAATTCGAACCCGGGCGCGACGTAACCGAGGAAAAATTCGCCACCACCTACAACAATTTCTACGAGTTCGGCGAAAGCAAGAACATCTGGCGCGCGGCGCAGGCGCTGAAAACCGACCCGTGGACCATCAAGGTCGAAGGCATGGTGAAGGAGCCGAAGACGCTCGATCTGGAGACGGTGCTGAAACAGGTCACGCTGGAAGAACGCGTCTGCCGGTTCCGCTGCGTCGAGGCCTGGGCGATGACCGTCCCCTGGGTGGGCTTCCCGCTCGGCGACCTGGTGAAACTGGTGGAGCCGCTGGGGTCCGCGAAATACGTCGTGTTCGAGACCGCTTCGGACAAGACAATGCCCGGCCTCAAGCAGCCGTTCTACCCATGGCCCTATACCGAGGGGCTGGCGATCGATGAGGCGATGAACGAACTCGCGTTCCTGGCGGTGGGGATGTACGGCAAGGTCCTGCCACCACAGAACGGCGCGCCGATCCGGCTGGTCACGCCCTGGAAATACGGCTTCAAGCAGAGCAAGTCGATCGTGAAGATGACCTTCACCGACAAGCGGCCGAAGACGTTCTGGGAAGGGCTGCAGGCGCGCGAATACGGGTTCTGGGCGAACGTGAACCCCGACGTGTCACATCCGCGCTGGAGCCAGGCGCGCGAGCGGCTGCTCGGCGATGATGAGATGGTGCCAACGCAGATCTATAACGGCTATGGTTCGTTCGTGGCTTCGCTGTATACGGATCGAAAGTCTGAAAAGCTGTTCATGTGATTGCTCCACGCGTCCTTGCGGTCCTGGCTGCGTTGTTCCTGATCGGTGCGGTTGCCCTGGCGACAATCGGGGCACGGGCCATGACGCTCGACGCGGCATTGATGGTTCTGGATCGCGGGTTCGCGGAGGAACTGCCGGGGTGGGTTTCGCGGAACCTCGGGTCCTGGACATGGATGCGTGTGGGGCAGCCGCTGATGGTGCGGCCGGCCTGGCTGCTGCCGGCCTCGGTGGGATTGATCCTGGCCGGGCTGGCGGTTTCGCTCTCGTTGCGCGGCAAGACCAAGCCGTCACGGCGGCGGGGGCCTGGGACGGGGCGTTGAGGACGGGGCTTGGTCTATTCCGCCTCGACAGCGCGCATGACTTCATTGCGTCGCATGAACCAGAGGGTCCAGGGTGGGTTGTATTGGGCCAAGGCGGGCGGGCCGATCGCGCGGAGGCGCTGGACCGTTATGAAACCGTCCAGTTCGGCGGTCTTGTCCGCCAGGTCCTGCTCAACCGCCCAGCCTGAGAACCGTACGACCGCCATGCGGGCGGGCGGCACCGGGTGCAAGCGGATGCGCGCGTCGTTGGGTGTCGGCAGCGTTTCCATGGTGTAGCCGGCTGGCATGGTGAAACGGACAACCCACTCGGCGTCGTCCCTGGTTTGGCTGACCGGCGCTGTCATCGCGATTTTCTGGCTTTTCGTCTGCGCCACGGGCGCGGTCATCGCGATGCCTTGCTGGCCGGTGTTGGCGCCGAAAATGTAGCCGGCCAGGATCTTGAACCCGGCCGTGGCCGCGGTCTTCTGATCGCCCGGGACGGTGACCTCGGCCACCACCCGCGCCTTGTAGTCGCGGATCTCGAATGCCCCTTCCTGGAGGATAAGGTCGAAGGGCGGTTCCTCGGTGGCCATGGCGGGCGTTCCTGCTGACGTGAGCAAGACCGCCAGAAGGAGCATGACGCGGCGGCGGCCTGGGAGCGTGTTCTGAAGGGTGCTGATCATTCTTTCCGTAGGCTTCGGCGTGGTCGGGGGGAAGGGTCGGGAAATACTCAAGGGGGGGGCTGATGGTGGGTTGGTTTTCGGGACTTAGGAATGGCTGGCCCGTTCGAGGGTTTTCACCACCCACTTGTTCAGGCTGAGGCCTTGCCGCCGAGCGGCGGTTGCGACGCCTTGGTGGAGTGGGGGGGCGGGGCGGACCATCAACTGGCCGGAGTAGGGCTTTTCCAGTTCTTCGCCTCGTTCGCGGCAGAAGGCGAGGTCGTCGGCGAAGGCGTGTTTGAGTTCTTCGACGGCGCGGCCCTGGAAGGTGATAACGTCACGGAGGTTCATGACCTCTTCATCTTGGATTGTCTGGGCCTCGATTCTCCTCATTTCCGCATTGCAATTCATATCGCCGGATATCCCGATCTCCATCAGTGTGTCCTAAACTGAATGGACGGAACCGCAGCTATGCGAATTCTGGGGATTCCGGCGCGGACATTTAGCCGATCCGTAGCATGTCGGTTTTACGTGAGCCGATGATGCCGACAGGAATGACGGAAAAAGACTGGGCCTTGGGTGCTGCGAATTTTGCGGGCTGTGCGCTCGCGCCGTGGGGCTCAAGGACAAGACGATCGGCGGTTCCTGGAGGCGGTGCATTATTGCACGGTCAACAGCATCCGTTGACGCGCCTTACCCTCCGAGTTCGGGCCTTGGAACACGGTCTGGAAGCGCTTCTGGCGTCTCTCACAAAACGGAACGTGGGAGGCATTATTCCAGGCGCTGGCGGCGTGCAGCGAACGTCGGGGCTGATCCAGATGTTCGACTGCACCTCGATCCGCGCGCATGTCTCGGCTGCCGGCGCAAAAGGGGGCAGAAAAATCAGGCGCTTGGACGCTCACGCGGCGGGTTCGGCACAAAAATCCACCTCAAGGTCGACCGCGACGGCCATCCGCTCGACTTTCATCTGACCGTCAATCAGGCCAGCGACAGCTGGCAGTTCGAGACATTGTTGGACCTTGGCCCCGACGGTGATCCGCGGGCGGTGATCGCGGACAAGGGCAATGACGCGAAGGCCAACCGCGCCGCCGCTCGCCGCCGTGGCATTGAGCCGATCATCCCGTATCGTTCGAATGCGAAGAACCCGCCCAGGATTTTCCCGAAGATGCTCTACACGGCTCGTGCCTGGGTGGAGCAGTTCATTGACAAACTCAAACGCTTCCGACGGGTGGCCATGCGGTGTGAGAAGACCGCAAGGAACTATGACTCATTCGTGGCACTGGCTTGTGTGTTTATCTTGGTCAAATCCGTCCACACGGCCTAGGCAGACCGGTATCTGTGGACGGAGTGAAATTGAAATCCCACCCCGCGAAGTCGCCTGTCTCAAATCCCCCATTTATCAGGAGTGCATGAGCCAGTGATACAAACAGACAACCAAGTAGAAATGGTATCGCGAGTCTCAACCATCCCCTCATTTCACCTGAGCGAATAACCCGCTGAATTCTCCTGCCCTATCAAGAGCCTGAGCGAATGCTGCGATAAGCGGGCCGAGGCGATGTTCTGGCATGGTGGGGATCAGTTCGTACAGCATGCAGCCCTGACGGAA
>CAMCDA010000028.1 GCA_945873195.1 Asaia bogorensis | reverse complement strand
CTCCGATAGCTCGCCAAGCTTGAAGCCCTATACTCAGATCGTCCCGATCAGCAGCAGCACACCCGCCACCGAGGCCGCGGCCCCGGCCGTCCGCACCGCGACCGTGCCAATCCGGCCCATGGCGAAGCCCGTCGCGTGCAGCAACGCGGTCGCGAACATGAACCCGGCGGCATAGCCCAGCCCGCTCGTGGCCGCCGGCATTTCGGCGCCATGCGCCTGGCCGTGGAACACCGCGAACAGCCCCGCGAGGCCCATCGCAACGGCCACCGGCGCGCGAACGCCAAAGGCCACGGCCGCACCCAGCACGACGACGGAAAGGGCGATCCCGACCTCCAGGAACGGCAGTTCGATACCGGCCATCGCCAGGGCGCCGCCCAGCACCATCACGCCGACAAATGCGGCCGGCACCAGCCACAGCGCGCGCTGGCCGATCTGCCACGCGAGCATGCCCACCAGCACCATCGCCAGAATGTGATCCAGCCCCGACACTGGGTGCAGGAAGCCCTGGACGAAATCATGCGCATGGCCCGCGGCACCTGTATGGGCAAGTGCCAAGCCGGGTGTCATGACCGCGGCCGCGAACGCGAGGGTGGAAAATTTCTTCATGAGCGGGACATCCTTTGCGCGTGTAAGCCAGTTCAGGCGGCCATTATTGGCACGCCGATGGCCTGGGCAAAAGAGGAAGCGCGTCAAGACACTACGATGGCGGATCGCTTCTCCCGCGCCCGCCGATCGGAACAGGAAACCGTCGCCAGACAGAACGACGGGAGCAGCGATTTCCGCTCCGATCGTCCTGTCCTTGGCGATCGCGCGCTACTCGGCGGCGGGTTGCAGCACTTCGGCCATGCCGGTCGGGAGTCCGTCGATCGTATTGACGTTCTTCTCCCGCCAATAGGCATCGATGCCGTCGGGACCCTTGCGGCTGGCCCATTCCTCCAGCGTGTTCCGGTCGTGGTCGAAGTTCATCACCGGCACGGCGAACCCGCAGGAGGTCTGCACCGACTGCACGTCCAGCGCGATGATCTGGCGCGCGCCGGGTGGTTCCTGGCCGGCGAAGGCGTTGTTCAGGTGGGCGGCATAGTCCTGGGACCCGCGCGGCAGGACCCGGCCAGTGCCGTACAGGCGCAGGATCATCGGCGGCCCCTCGAAGGCGCAGAACATGATGGTCAGGCGGCCATCGGTCCGGATATGCGCCGCGGTTTCGTTCCCGCTGCCGGTCTGGTCGAGGTAGACGACTTCCTTGTCGCTGATCACGCGCAGGCAGTCGGAGCCCTTGGGCGACAGGTTGATCCGGGACCCGTCCGTCGCGCTGGCCGTGAAGAACACGTGCTGCCGCTTGATGAACTCTTGGATCGCTGGGGGGATGTGATCGAAGAACTGGGCCATGTCAGCGCCTCATGACGGGGGAGGGGATGCTCTCGATCATGACATTGATCACCGCCGGCTTTCCACTGGCAAGCGCGCGTTCGATCGCGGGGGCGAGGTCGGCGGCTTTCTCCACCAGTTCGCCATGCCCGCCCAAGGCGGTCGCGACCAGGTCATAGCGGGTCTGGTTCAGCTCGCAGCCGAACGTCCGGTTCGGGCCGTAGTCCCGGACCTGGAGGTTATACTCCGCGTTCCAGCGCGCATCGGTGCCGACGATCGCGATGAAGGGCAGGTTCAGGCGCACGGCCGTTTCCAGCTCCGCCATGTGGAACCCGAAGGTGCCGTCGCCGAGCACGGCGAAGACCGGGGCCTTGGTCTCGACGGTGCGGGCGCCGGCGGCCATCGGCAGCGACCCGCCGATCGAGCCGGCGACGCCGTTGATCATGCGGCGGTCGTTGCTCAGCATCGCCTGGCCCCATTGCGCGAACTCCCCGCCGTCGCAGATCAGCACGGCATCGGGGTTACGATCGAGGTACGGGGCGAGGCCGCGGAACACCTCGGCTGGATGCAGCTTGCCCTCGGTCTTGGAGACGACGGTGGCCATCAGGTCGGGACGGGCGGCGAAGGCGGCGCGGGAGGATGCCAGCCAGGCGGCGTCGCCCTGGGTCTTGGCGCGGGCGATCAGGGCCTCGCCGGCCGGGTAGGTGTCGGCGACGCAGCCGAAGATCAGGGCCGCGCCCTTGGCCTTGGTGGCGCGGTCGATCAGCGCGCCCTCCGGGTCGATCGAGATGAACTGGCAGGCGGGGTCGAAGAACGGCGCTTCGCCGAACTTCAGGGTGAAGTCGAGCGCCTTGCCCAGCAGCACGACCAGGTCGGCGTCCTTCGCCACGTCGGCGTAGCGGCCGAGGGTGGCGTCGTTGAAGGAGCGCGGCCCCTCGCTGATGACGGTCGGGACGCCGAGGGCGGATTCAATGCGGGCGAGGAGGTCGCGGCCGGGGCGGTTGGCGAGGACCGGGGCACCGATGATCAGCGGACGTTTCGCCCCCGCGATCAGGGACAGGATGGTGTCGGCGGCGGCGTTGCTGAGGCCCACCGGCGCGGCGGTGAAGTCGGCCTCGGTCGGCCAGGGGATGCTGTCTTCCGGGACAGATGGGTCGAGGATGTCGGAGGGGAGGGACAGATGCACGGGGCCTGGCCGGCCGGAGGTCGCGATGCGGATCGCCTTGGCCAGTTCCATGCCGACGGTGCGGGTGTCGGTCGCCATCCACGACGCCTTGCAGACGGGGGCGGCCATTTCGACCTGCTTGAGCTCCTGAAAGCCGCCGCGGCCGAGCTGATCGGTCTCGGTATGGCCCGAGAGCAGGACCATCGGGGTTTCCTGGCCGAGCGCGGTGAACAGGGCACCGACGGCGTTGGCATGGCCGGGGCCGCCGGTGACCCAGGCGATGCCGGGGCGGCGCGTCAGGCGGCCGAAGCTGTCGGCCATGTGGACGGTGGAGGCTTCATGCCGGACATGAAAGAGTTCGAGCTTGGAATCGATCGCGGCGTCGAACAGCGACATGATGTGGTTGCCGGACAGCGTGTAGATCGTTGTCAAGCCGGCGCGTTCCAGCGTCTTGATGACGATGTCGGCGCCACGCAGGGTCTTGGTCATGTCGGCGTCCTCCGTTCAGGTGTTGCCCCCGGTGTACCGAGGTTCCGGCAAAAGGAAGGCCGGGACAAGCCCGGCCTTTTTCGAGGTTAGAAAACTGTTGTTATCGCGGGTTCAGACCGGGTCCCACGCATAGACGTCGCGGGTCCGCTCCAGAGGCGTGAACGCCTTCTCGACGGCCGGCAGCCACTGTTCGGCCAGCCGCTCGGACGTCCAGCCATCCGTGCGCGCCATGATGCGGATCGGGCGGGGCTGGTTGTACAGGTAGATTTCGTTGCCGCGGACACCGAAGATCTGGCCGGACACCTTCGCCGCCGCATCCGTCCCGAGGAACGAGATCAGCTTGGCGATGTGGTCGGGCTTTGTCCGTTCGGCGCGCGCCTTCAACTGCTCCTCGGACTGGCCGGGAACCGTTTCGATCATGCGGCTGAACGCATGCGGCCCGATGCAGTTGGAGCGGATGTTGTAGCGCTGCATGTCCATCGCGATGCAACGCGACAGGCCGGCGATGCCCAGCTTGGCGGCGCCGTAGTTGGTCTGGCCAACGCTGCCGATCAGGCCCGAGGTGGACGTGATGTGCACATACGCACCGCTTTCCTGCTTACGGAAATGCGGCACCGCGGCGCGGGAGACGTAGAAGGCACCATAAAGGTGGACCTTCATGACGGCGTCCCATTCCTCGATCGACATGTAGTGGAACATGCGGTCCCGCAGGATGCCGGCGTTGTTCACGACCATGTCGATGCGGCCGAAATTGTCGATGGCGTCCTGCACCATCTTCTGGGCGTCTTCCCAGCTCGAAACGCTGCCGGTGTTGGCAACCGCTCGGCCTTGGCCATGGGCCTGGGTGATTTCGGCGACGACGCGCTGCGCCGGGCCGGAGTCGCGGCCTTCGCCGGTCACCGTTCCGCCGATGTCATTCACGACAACCATGGCGCCGTTAGCCGCCAGTTCGAGGGCCGTGGCCCGTCCGATGCCGCCACCGGCGCCGGTCACGACGGCCACTTTCCCGTCCATCATACCCATTGGGTTTCCTCCTTACTGCTCAGGATGTTCATACCATGCGGCAATGCGCGCCGTCTGTCACCCTCCCCAAGGCGGGTTTCGAACCGCCGCCAAGGCAAATCAGCCGGCCCTTTTATGCCCATCGCGCGGCGTTTGGGTTTCTGCTATCTTGACGACGGCGATCAGGCCCGTGATACCCCCGGGGGATATCTCCCGGCGTTCCACGCGGTAGCGTCGGGCGCCGTCGTACGCATGTTCGCAGGACCGCTACGCGCAGGCTGCCATTGCACCCGATTTTCGCGCAGGCTCCCATCGCGCAGGCCATGGCACAGAAACCGACTGGACACGCATTGACCGAGACCACGACCGAACCGGCGGAGCCGAACGGCACCGTTCCCTCAGACCACTCGACCGATCCCGCGCCCGATATCGCGGTGCCCATGCCCGCCGCCGCCGTCCAGACGGAATTGCCGTTGCTGGCCGCGATCCCGCCCGCCGAGGTCGTCGCGCCGGCGGTTGCCGCCGCACCTGTTGCCTCCCCTGTCGAACCTGCCGCGTCGGAAGCTGTTGACACCGCGTCGGTCACCCCCGAGCCGGAGGCGCCCGTGGTCGAACCGACCGCGGTTGAACCCATCCCGGTTGAGGCTGAACCGGTCGCCCCGATCCAGGCGGCCGAGGATCTGGGGGCGGACGAACCTGTGCTGGCCACGGCCGCTGACGGGGAACCGGACGATACGGACGACCAATATCCCGCCGCCGAACCCGTGGCCGAGGAACCGGCCCGCGCGATCTTCGCCGATCTCGGCCTGTCCCCGGAAATCGTCCGCGCGATCGAGGACATGGGCTACCGTCACCCCACCCCGATCCAAGAGCAGGCGATCCCCGTCGTGCTGATGGGCCGCGACGTGATGGGCGTGGCGCAGACCGGCACCGGCAAGACCGCCGGCTTCACCCTGCCGATGCTCGATATCCTGTCCGGATCCCGCGCCCGCGCGCGCATGCCGCGCAGCCTGATCCTGGAGCCGACGCGCGAACTCGCGCTGCAGGTGGCCGAGAATTTCGTCCAGTACGGCAAATACCTGAAGCTCACTCACGCCCTGATCATCGGCGGGGAGAGCATGTCGGACCAGAAGGACGTGCTGAACCGTGGCGTCGATGTGCTGATCGCCACGCCTGGCCGTCTGATCGACATGTTCGAGCGTGGGTCGATCCTGCTGTCCGACGCCAAGCTGCTGGTGATCGATGAGGCCGACCGGATGCTCGACATGGGGTTCATTCCCGATGTCGAACGGATCGTCGCGCTGCTGCCGCCCAGCCGCCAGACATTGTTCTTCTCGGCGACGATGGGGCCGGAAATCCGCCGCCTCGCCGACGCGTTCCTGCGGAACCCGAAGGAGATCACGGTCTCCCGCTCCGCCTCGGTCGCGACCACGATCACCGAGGGGCTGGCGCTCGTCTCCGAACTCGACAAGCGGGAAGTGCTGCGCCGGCTGATCCGCAAGCACGATGTGCAGAACGCGCTGATTTTCTGCAACCGCAAGACCGACGTCGATATCCTCTACAAGTCGCTTAGCAAGCACAGGTTCAGCGTCGGCGCCCTGCATGGCGACATGGCGCAATCGGTGCGGTTTTCCACGCTGGAGAAGTTCAAGGCCGGCGAATTGCGCCTGCTGGTGTGCAGCGACGTGGCCGCGCGCGGCATCGATATCGGCGGCCTGTCGCATGTGTTCAACTTCGACGTGCCGCACCATGCCGAGGACTATGTCCATCGCATCGGCCGCACCGGGCGCGCGGGGCTGGAAGGCCATGCCTATACAATCGCCAAGCCGGATGACCGGCTCGCGATCGAGGCGATCGAGAAGCTGATCAACCACCCCATCCCGCCGATCGCGATCGAGGGGCTGGACCCTGTCGAGTGGTCCGAGGGCGATGGCCGCAAGCGCCGTGGACGCGCCAAGAAGGCGGCTGAACCGCGCAAGAGCGAAGGCAGAAAGTCCGAGGGGCGCAAATCCGATCGCGCCAAGACCGAGGACGGCCAGCCCGACGACCCCAGGGTGGCGGATGCCAAGACCGGAGAGGCGAAGCCGGTACGCGAGAAGCGCGAGCGCGCGCCGCGGATGCGGGCCGAACCGCCGGTGGCCGAGGCCGAAGCCATGGCACCGGCGCCTGTACCGGACGCGGAACGGACCGCCGCTCCGCCGGACCGCGCGCGCCGGGAACGGTCGCCGCGTGACGATGATCGCCCCGCCCGCCGGGATGAACCACGTCGTGACGAACCCCGCCGGGAGGAGGAACCGCGCCGCGATGACTTCCGTCGGGAAGCCGGCCGCCGTGATGAGCCCCGCCGGGATGACCCCCGTCGTGACGATACACGCAGGGACGAACCGCGACGGGACGATTTCCGGCGTGACGGGCCGCGCCGGTTCCGCCGGGATGATGATCTCGGACCCCCGGTTCTCGGGTTTGGCGACGACGTCCCCGCCTTCATGATGCTGCGCACCCGCGCCCCACGCCCCATTGAGACCACGGAAACCGAGGCATGAGCGAAAAGCCCTCCAGCCACTTCACGCCGTTCAACTGGGAAGACCCGCTGCGGCTCGATTCGCGGCTGAGCGAGGATGAACGCGCGATCCGTGACGCCGCGCAGGCCTTCTGCCAGGAGAAGCTGTTCCCGCGCGTCCTGATGGCCAACCGCCTGGAAAAGTTCGATCGCGAGATCATGAACGAATTCGGGGAGATGGGGTTCCTCGGCGCCACACTGGATGGCTATGGCTGCGCCGGCGTGAATTATGTCAGCTACGGCCTGATCTCGCGGGAGGTTGAGCGCGTCGATTCCGCCTACCGGTCCGCGTTCTCGGTCCAGTCCTCGCTGGTCATGTATCCGATCCATGCCTTCGGGTCGGAGGACGTGAAGCAGAAATACCTGCCGAAGCTCCGCACCGGTGAGTTCGTCGGCTGCTTCGGCCTGACCGAGCCCGATGCCGGGTCCGACCCGGCATCCATGCGCACGCGGGCGAAGTCCGTCGATGGCGGCTTCCTGCTGAACGGGTCGAAGACCTGGATCACCAACTCGCCGATCGCCGATGTGCTGGTGGTCTGGGCGAAGGACGACAACAACGACATCCGCGGCTTCGTGCTGGAACGCGGCATGCCCGGCCTGACGCAGCCGAAGATCGAGGGCAAGTTCTCACTCCGTGCCTCCATCACTGGCATGATCATGATGCAGGATGTGTTCGTGCCGGAGGGCAATATGCTGCCCAAGGTAAAGGGGCTGCGTGGTCCGTTCTCCTGCCTCAACAACGCCCGCTACGGCATCGCCTGGGGCGCGCTCGGCGCCGCCGAGTTCTGTTGGATGGCCGCGCGCGAATACACGCTGAACCGCAAGATGTTCGGCCGCCCGCTGGCCGGGACGCAGTTGATCCAGAAGAAGCTGGCCGACATGCAGACCGAGATCACGCTGGGCCTGCACGCGGTCCTGCAACTCGGCCGCCTGATCGACGCGCATGATGCCTCGCCCGAGATGATCAGCCTGCTGAAGCGCAACAATTGCGGCAAGGCGCTGGATATCGCCCGCGTCGCGCGCGACATGCATGGCGGCAACGGCATCGTCGACGAGTACCACGTGATCCGCCACGTGATGAACCTGGAAACCGTCAATACGTATGAGGGGACGCATGACGTGCATGCGTTGATCCTCGGACGGGCGCAGACGGGGCTTTCGGCGTTCGGGGGCTGATCGGAAACGGTCCGACCCGCGGGTTCAGCGCTGGGTCGGGCCGGCGTTCAGCAAGGCGAGGTTCTGTTCCGCCAGATCGGCGGCCTCGCTGTCCGGTTCCAGGCTGACGACACGCTGCCAGTCCTCGCGCGCGCCCGTCAGGTCGCCGCGTTGCTGGCGCTGAATCCCACGCTCCAGCAGCACCTCCGGATCGGTTGGCGCGCGTTCGGCCGCGCGGTCGATATCCGCGCGTGCCTGCTCCAACCGGTCCAGTTGCCGCCACGCCATTGACCGCGCGAGCAGCGCGTCCACCCGATCGGGGTTGTCCTTGAGCACGCGCGTGAGGTCGGTGATTGCCTCTTGGGTCAGTCCCAGATGCGCCGCGGCCTGGGCGTGCCGCACCAGCACATCCACATTGTTCGGCGCCATCGCCAGGGCCCTGCGAGTCGCGCGATGCGCCTGTTCATACAGCCGGCTGTGCAGCCAAGCATCGGCTGCCTGGTTCAGGACCAAGGCGCGGGCGGGTTCTGGCATCCGGTTGGTTTCGGCCAGGGTCTCCAGCAACGTTGCCCCCTAGGCCACGTCGCCGGCGGCGATCAGGGCCAGGCCCTGGCAATGGCGGGCCGCGTCGCCGCCGTTGGGCCAGCCGCGGATCAGGGCCAGGGCGGCGGCCGGGTCTTCCGGCAGCAGGCCGAGACAGGATTCGTAGCTGGGATCATCGGAGATGCGCGGCGGGAAGGGCGGCACCGGCAAGGCTGTCATGGGTGATTCGGCCGCGGCTTCGATCGGCTCCTCCAGGAACCACCATGCGCCGCCCGCCGCCAACAGGGTTGGCAGCAGCACACCGCTCAGCAGGCCGATTCGCCATCCCATGATGACGGTAGTTTAACGCGCCCGCTCGAAATGCAGGAATGCATTCTGTCCGATATGCATGGCGGCCGGCAGGGCGCCGAAGGGCGGGAAGGGGACACTGCCCAGGCACGAGGTGAAAACACTGTCATGGATCAGGACATGGCCGCGCAGAATCGGCCAGACCGTCTCCGACAGGACATCCTGATCGATATGATCATGCTCCACCCGCCAGCCCCGATACGCGCCCAACAGGGTTTCGACCGGGGGCAGGATGCCGCCGACGCCGCCCCACAGGCCGGCCAGCAACAGGTCGGTATGGGTGAACCAGTCGCGCATGGCATGGAAATGAAAGCCTGATTGCAGCCAGGCATCGATGGCCACGCGTTCCTTGACCGTCAGCAGGGAGTCGGCGTCGCGGCACAGGAAGCGCCGCACGGCCGGGTCGGATGCGATCGCGAACCGCCAGAGCAGCTTGCGATGCACCGGCAGATCGGGCGGCAGGGCCATCGCGCGGAGGTCAACCCCGCGCTCCCGCAGCATCCCCAGGAAGGACGGATCGACCGTCGCATCGTGATAGACACGCATCGACCAGCCGGGGAAGATATGCCGCAAGATCAGGGTGTTTTCGAGCAAAGGCACGTGGTAGCGCGGCTCGTTCCCCCACAGGCTATAGGCGATGACGTTTTCGGCCGGGTTGCCGGGGTTGAACGCCGGCGGCGGGGTGGAGGGTACCTCGGCCAGCCGGACGCCGCTGCCGAAGCGCTGATCCTTGGCCTCCAGGGCGCGCCGGCCGAACACGGCGGCCTGATCCGGCCGGCCGATGCGCGCCCAGCAATCCGTCAGGCAATCCAGTACGTTCGGGCTGGCGGATCCCAAGGCCAGCGCCTGGTCACAGGCCGCGATCGCCTCGGCGGGCTGGCCAGCCATCAGCAGCAGAACGCCCAGGTTCTCATGCATCGACGCCACGGTGGCAAACATGTCCAGCCCGGCCCGGAGGCACGCAATGGCTTCGGGGATGCGCTGTTCGGCGCTGAGGGTCAGTCCGAGAAACAACAGGTCGTCGGCCTGCAGGTCGCCGGCGGCGCGGGCCGTGGCGATCATGCGGGTCTGGAGATCCCGCGCCTCCCGCACCGCGCCCCGCCCATAAGCCTCCCGCGCCGCCAGCCGCAGGGCCGGCACGGTTTCGGCCGGCGCCGGCTGGCCCGAGATGGTCGGCGTGATCGGGCGCAACGTGACGAAGGCGCCGCCCGAACTGGAGCCGCCTTGGATGCCGCGGGACCAGGACATGCGATCAGCGTGGCGTCAGAATGGCGTCGGCCTGGACCATCGCGGTGACGGGAATGTCCTCGGCCATCGCGACCGGCGGCGGGGCGGGTTCGGCGGACCGCGCCATGGCCATCATCGGACGCGGCCCCGGCGCGGGCTCACTGCCATCGAGGCGGACGGCCCGGAAATGGTCGAATTTCAGATCCAGCAGGCCGGCGGCTTCGTCGGCGCGCCCGCGGAGGGCCAGCACCGCCTGCTTCGTGGCTTCCTGGCGGGCCTTCTTTTCGGTTTCCCGCGCCAGGTGCCATTGCATGGAGGACGTGGCCAAGCCCTTTTGCTGCAAGGACCCCACCAGCGTGAGCAGGGCCGCGCCGTCGCGGGCCGACAGGCGGAAGCTCTGGGAGGCCTGCCATTTCTCGCCCCGGTCCTGCTGGTTCGGCCCGACTTTCCAGACCTGGTAGCCGAGGGTGGCGACCTGGATACCCTTGGCCTGGGCGGCCATCGCGGTTGCCTCCCGCGACAGGGCATTGACGCGGTTCTGCGCCTCGGCTGCGTTGGGGGCGGTGGCTTCGGCCCGCAGAATCGCGATCAGCTCGTCTGGGGTGGTCAGGACCGTGGCGGTCTCGGCCAGGGACAGGATGGTCTCGGCGGCAAAGGCGGGCGGGGCCAGAAGCAGGCCGGCGGCAACGAGCCAAGCGGGGGATTTGCGGTGCGTCATGGTTCGGTCCGGATAGGGATCACCGCAAGGTGATGCCGGCCGAGCCGCGCCGCAAGCCGGTATCCGTTATTGTGCGGGCGTGCCGCCACGGCGCCGTCGGCGGATCACGCCGAGGGAGACCGCGCCGGCCGCGAGCAGGCCGATCGTCGTGGGTTCCGGAACGCTGGTGAGGCTCAGCGGGAAAGCGGCGAAGGCCGCGGCGTCGGCGCCCAAGGGGGCACAATCCGCTCCGCTGACATACAGGTTGGCCGCGGCGGCGGTGAACTTGTAGCCGAGGCCACCCAGCAGGCGCTGGTCGGCGGTGGACAGGCAATAGTCCTTGCCGGTTTCCAGCGTGGCGTTCTGGGCGTTCTTGGTGGTGCCGGGGGCCTTCCAGTCGACCCGGTCGGCGCCCGAGGGGCTGTTGTTATAGGTCCCGAGGACGGTCGTGCCGCCGTCCACCGAGGCATAGGCGGCGGCGGAGTACGAGTAGCTGTTCACGCCAACGGCCGTATAGCGATAGATATCAGAGGCATAGGCGATCAGCGGTGTGGCGCCGAGCAGGCCGCTGAGGCGGCCAAGGGCGTGCTCGATCTCGTGCTTGGCAACGCCCATGAAATCGTAGGCGAGCAGCGGGGACACCAGGGGATTGAACTGCTTGAAGGCGAGGGTGCTGGAGAACCCGATCATGGCATCGTAGGTCGGCGTGGGAAGGCCGGTCATGCCCAGGGCCTTGGCCTGCGCCATTGGCATGATCAGGTTCTTGCCGGTCGGATTGGTCAGCGGCAGGGTCGCGGTGACGCCCCCGGCGAGCAGGTTTGCAACGGTGGTCGCGTAGTTGAATGTGCCGGCGGAGCTGATCCGGGTTTCCCCGACATTCCCCGCGCTTATGTTGGTCGTGCAGACCTTGCCCCAGCCGACGCAGATATTGACGTCGATCGGGTTGGCGATCGCGGCCTCGAAATAGCCGACGACGGTTTCAAAGGCGGTCTGGATCGCGGCGGCGTTGGCCTGGCCGGTCAGGGAGCTGTCGTATGTGACGTTGATGTTCATCGCATGGGCAGGGCTGAGGGCGATGCCGAAAAGGGCGGCGCCGAACGCGGTGGCGCGCAGTCGAAGGGTCGTCAGGGCGGGCATCGCGCGAGGTTCCGGTTTTCGATGGTGTGGATAATGGTAGATAGCCTGTGTGGTTTGCGAACTACAAGGTGATAATTTGGATAATTATCGATATAAGGTATAAAATAGAATATTATTCTATAAATTAGATAATTCCAGATGCCTCCGTGCAGTGCTGGCTCACTCCGGCGTGTCGTCCGGGGGTGGACGGTTCTGGCTGCGTTCGGCGTCGATCTGGCGGATCTCGCGATAGATCGAATCGGTGATCTGTCGGGGGCTCATGGCGAGCCATTCCTCCTCGGTATGGCGCTGCCGCACGCGGGCGTAGGCCTCCTGAAAAATCTGATCGCTCATGGCTCGCTGTTTTTTGGGCGCCGGATCGACGCGGTTGTTGACGTCGAGGAGAATGGTAATACAACGTTAAAAAAACGTCAAAGTCATCGAACCGAGGTCTGACCCCACCATGGAACACCCGTCCGCCGCCCTGCTCACGCTCGCCGCGAGCATCGTGAGTGCCCACGTTGAGAACAATGAAGTCGGTCACAAGGACGTGCCCGGACTGATCCGGGAGGTGTATGACACCCTCGTGTCCGTCGATCAGGGCCAGGCCCGTCCGGCGGGCGTCACCCGTCAGACCGCCCCCTCCCTCAGCCCGCGCCGCAAGGCGAGCGCGACCGACGACCTGCTCGTCTGTCACGAATGCGGCATGAAGATGAAAATGCTCAAGCGCCATCTACTGACCGTCCATGGCATGACGCCCGAGGACTATCGCCGGAAGCACAACCTGCCGGGGGATACCCCGATGGTGACCTCGAACTATGCCGAACTCCGTTCCAAGCTCGCGAAGGCAAGCGGGTTGGGCAAGCGGGCGTCCGGCCCCCGGCGGCGCTGAGGGTCATGTCTCGGCCCAGTTCGCCAAGGCGGCGGTGACCTGGGCCACCACGCCGGCCCAGTCTCCCGGGGCCGGCTGACGAAACAGGCGGACCGAGGGATACCAGGGTGAATCCTTCCGTCCGGTTTGCCAGCGCCAGTCCGGGTCAAAGGGCAGCATGATCCAGGTCGGCCGCCCCATCGCGCCGGCCAGGTGGGCGACCGAGGTGTCGATCGTGATCACCAGGTCCAGGCGTGCCACCATCGCGGCGGTGTCCGCGAAATCATGCCATTCCGTGTCATGGATCCGGACCCCGGGATAGGACCCCAGCCAGGCTTGGTCCTGGGCCGTGATCTGCTTTTGCAGGCAGTGGAATATGACCTTGGGTTGCGCCAGCAGCGGGGCCAGAAGGGTCAGCGGCAAGGCCGACCGGGGCGCGCTGGCGCGGGAGCCGGTCCAGGCGAGCCCGACGTGCAGGCCCTCCATCGCCGAGATCCGTCCCTTACAGGCCGCGGCCGCATGGGGCGGCACATGCAGATATGGCACTTCGGCGGGGATATTGGACCCGAAGGCGAGCGGCAGGCTCAGCATCGCGGTCGTCAGGTCCGGGGGTGGCACCGGATCGCCCGTCGCCACGACCCCGCGCACCCCGCGCAAGGTTCGGCACAGCCAGACCAACTCGGGTGGAACCGATAGCCAGACCTCGGCCCCGCGATCCGCCAACATTGGGGCATAGCGGGCGAACTGGATCGTATCGCCCAGGCCCTGTTCGGCAACGACCAGAACCCGGCGACCCGCCACTTTGGCAGGGTCGAGGACCGTGTGTCCCTCCGACGCGGGCGTATGTTCGGGGACCAGCCAGCGGAATTCGTAGTCCGGCCACCCAGCCTCAAAATCCCCCAGCAGCAGCCGGACCAGGGACCGGTTCCAGCGGGTCCGGTGCTGGTCGGGCCGCCGCGCCAGCAGGTCGGAGGCCAAATGTTCGGCCTCGGGGTACCGTCCCTGGCCGCACAGGACTCTGCCGAGCAGATTGATTACCAGGGGGAGGCGGTCCGGCGGGGCGGCGGGGAGGACGGTCCGCAACGCCGCCTCCGCCTCCCGCAACCGTCCCGCCCGCTCCAACGCTCGGCCCAGATTATAGCGGGCGGGGCTGAAGTTCGGGGCGAGGGCCAGGGCCGCCTGGAACCGGACGATCGCCGCCTCGGCCTGGCGCGCCAGCAGAAGGGCGTTGCCGAGGTTGTTTTGCCCACCCGGCGTTGGGCCGGCCAGGTCCAGGTGGGTCTCAAAGGCCGTGACGGCGATCTCGGGCCGTTCGGCGGCCAGGGCGGCGAGGCCGATATTCTCCCGCACCTGGGCCTGGGCGGGCATCACGGAGTCGGCCCGTTGCAGCCAGACCAGGGCCTCCGTCGGGGCGCCGCGGCGCTGGCACAGCACGCCCAGCAGGTGCAGGGCATCGAAATGCCCCGGGTCGGCGGCCAGGATCACCCGGCATAGTCGTTCCGCCCCCGTCAGGTCCCCGGCCCGGAAGAGCGCGCCGGCCTGCTCGATCTGGGGGGGCGACGGATCAGCCGCGCTTCTTGGCGCCACTGGCCCGCGTTGGCTTGGGGTGCGCGGCGGCCGCCGCCCGTTTGGCCTTGGGCGCCGGCTTGGGAGGCGCCTTGCCGGCCCGCAGGTCCGCGATCGTGGCGCGGGTGGTGATCTGGTCGGGGTTCATCCGCAGCTCGATGATCGCCGGCTTGCCGCTTTCGACCGCTCGGCGGAAGGCCGGGGTGAACTCGGCGGTGTCGGAGACGACCTCTCCATGGCCGCCGAACGCTTCTATATATTTGGCGAAATCGGGGTTGGTCAGCGCGGTGCCGGACACGCGCCAGGGGTAGGCGCGTTCCTGGTGCATGCGGATCGTGCCGTACATCTGGTTGTTGAAGACCAGCACGATCGGGGCGACGCCGTGGTGGAAGGCGGTCGCGAGTTCCTGGCCCGTCATCATGAACCCGCCATCGCCGACCATTGAGATCACCATGCGGTCGGGGAAGGTGATCTTGGCGCCGATGCCGGCCGGGACCGAGTAGCCCATCGCGCCGTTGGTCGGGCCGATATAGCGCTGATCCTCACTGAAGTTCAGGAACCGCGTTGCCCAGCCGGCAAAGTTGCCGGCATCTGTGGTCACGATCGCGTCCGGGGTCATCATCGCCTCAAGCTCCCGCATCACGGTGCCGAGGTTCAGTGTCCCGTCATAGTTCGGGACTGCCCGTTGGGCTTCCCGCAGGGACCGCAGTTCGCGCGTCCAGCCGGCCCAGGCGGGCTTCACCGGATCAAGGTCGGCGGCGGCGAGGGCAAACATGTTCAGGTCGGAGACAATGCCGAGCGCGGTTCGAAAGACTCGGCCGATTTCGCCACCATCGGGGAGGACCTGGATGATCGGCACGCTGCCGGCGAGGTCGAGCAGCGAATACCCCTGCGTGACGGCATCGCCGAGGCGGCTGCCGATCGCCAGGATCAGGTCGGCTTCCTTGACCTTGCCGATCAGGCCAGGATCGGAGCCCACGCCGAGGTCTCCCGCGAAATTTTCCAGCGATCCGTCGTAGTGGGCCTGGCGACGGAAGCCGACCGTCACCGGCAGCTTGTTCGCGAGCAGGAAGCGTTTCAGGGCGGCGCGTCCCTCGACCGTCCAGCAGGAACCGCCGACAACGACGACCGGCTTCTTCGCCTTGGCCAGCATCGCGCGCATTTCACGCAGGGCGGCGGGGTCGGGGAAGGCGACGGAGGTGCGGGCGCGGGGGAGGTCGGGAACATCGGCTTCCACCCGCTGCATTTCTTCCGACAGCGCGATGACGACGGGGCCAGGGCGGCCGGAGGTGGCGACATCCACCGCGTGGGCCACGACTTCCGGGATGCGCTTGGTGTGGTCGATCTGGGTAACCCATTTCGCGAGGGGCGCGAACATCTGGCGGTAGTCGACTTCCTGGAAGGCGTCTCGGCCGGTGTCCTCATGCGGGATCTGGCCGACGAACAGGAGCATGGGCGTGCTGTCCTGGAAGGCAACGTGGACCCCGATCGCGCCATGGCAGGCGCCTGGTCCGCGGGTGACCATGGCGGCGGCGGGGCGGCCGGTCAGTTTGCCATAGGCTTCGGCCATGTTGACCGCCCCGGCTTCAAACCGGCAGGTCACGAGCTTCAGCTTCTGGCGCTGGTCGTACATGCCGTCGAGCGTGTCGAGGAAGCTTTCGCCCGGAACCTCGAACACATGGTCGATGCCCTGGGAAACGAGTGCGTCGGCCAGGATCCGCCCGCCGTGACGTGCCCCGCGTGATTTGCGGTTCGAACCCGAATCCATGCGCCGTTTTCCCTTGTGTTCGGAGGTTGCAGATTAGGCTGGTTAGGGTTGCTTCGTCACGTGTGCGTGGTGGTGGGGCTGGGTCGTTTTGCACTCGTCATGGTCGGGCTGGACCCGACGATCGCCACGGACGCCGAACGGTGGGGGGTGCGTCAGCTCAGGCATCGTGCTGCTGGGCGATGGTCGGGTCGAGCCCGACTATGACGGTGTTGCACCGACATGCCGTGACGGTTGGGCACCGAGGGGCGGCGCCGGATCGCGACACCCCCCGAGAGTCCCAACTCAGTCCAACAGCCAGGGCGCGGCCGAGGCTTGGGCGATCTGGCGCACCTGCTGCATCAGGCCGGGGCCGACGGGCACGCCTTCCTCCATCCGCTTCTTCGCGTAGGCCCATTGCGGATCGCCGGCGACCATCACGGGCTTGCTCGGGTCGATCGGAGTCGTCGCCCGCAGGTCGCCGCAGAACTGCGCCACGTCCTTCTCGAAATCGTCATTGTCCCGGAACAAGGTCGGGTCGATCGCGATGAAGAAGTGGCCGATATCCATGCCCTGGGGCTTCTTCGTGTGCTCGGGGTCGGTGATCAGCGTGGCACCCGAGAGGCAGGAGCCCAGGATGTTCACCATCGCGGACAGGCCATAGCCTTTGTAAGACGAGTTCTCGGGCGAACCGCCGAGCGAGGTGAGGAACCCGCCTTTTTCTTTCGCGATGAGGGGGTCGTTGGAGGGCTGGCCTTCGCTGTCCAGCACCCAGCCATCCGGGGTCGGCAGATTCTCATTCGCCTTGTTGCGGATGCGACCCGCGGCGACGGTGGTGGTTGCCATGTCCAGCAGGAACGGCACCCCATCGGCGGATGGGGCGGCGAACGACCAGGGATCGGTGCCGAGGCGCGCTTGCTTGCCGCCGGTCGGCGCCACCTGGATGCCGGACGCGGAGGTCCCAGCCATCCCGATCAGCCCGGCCTTGGCGGCCATCAAGGTATAATAGCCGGTCGCGCCGAAATGGGCGGAGTTGCGGACGGCCACGACCGCCATGCCGACCTTCTTGGCTTTCTCGATCGCCACGTTCATCGCGAAATGGGACGGCACATGGCCGAGGCCGCCGCCGGCATCGACCAGCGCGGACACCGGCGACTCGCGCACGATCTTCGGCTGCGCCGTCACATCCGCTCGGCCCGACTTATGGAGCTGGTAGTAGCCCGGGATCATCGACATGCCGTGGCTGTCCACGCCATGCAGGTCGGCCCAGCCGAGGATATCGGCGGTGACGCCGGCATTGTCCTCGGGCATGCCCCAGGACGCGAGGATGGCCTTGAGCTGGGCGTGATGCTTGGCATAGGGGGCGGGCATGGGCGTCTCCTGTTAGGGTTGCCGCAAAGTCGCGCGAAGCTGGTTGCTTCGCAAGAGTGGCGGGTTGGGGGGCGGAGGCTCACGGTGCATGGGGTTTTACCGAGGGTGGATTTGGTGGGGGTGGGGCGTCCTTGGCCTGGTTGTTGGTGTGCTTGGGGGGTGATCCTCACCGGACATGGGGTAGGGCCGGGTGGAAAAATGGTTGGTGGGGTGAAGGAAGGATTTTAACACGGAGGACGGGGAAGGACTCGGAGGGGCGCGGAGGTCTTTGGTGGTGTTGCCGGTGCTTACCTGGGTTGGGTGGGGGCCGTGGATGGGGTGGCCGGACGGGCTGATCCTCACCGGACATGGGGTAGGACCGTACGGAAAAATGCCTTGGCCGAATTGGCGGGGGCGAGAGGGCAGGGGGCTCGCGTCAGCCGAGGCTTTGATCGGGAGACTGTTTCTCACCGGAGATGGGGTCGCATCGTACGGATTTTTCCGGCGAGGAGGTCGGGGCGGTTGAGACGCAGCGGCGGCGCGCGGGATCGTGATGTCCGGGCGGCGGAACGTGTTCTTCATACGTTCTAGTTAGCTGATCGCCAGGGTGGGTGGCAACCGTCCTCTGGCAACGCTCCGTGAGCGGTCCCTGGCGCGCATTGCCTCCGCCCCCCGCCGCGCCCTACCATTGGTGCGACGATGCACGAGAGAAACAGGCCAGCACGGGTGAGTGACGATCTGCCGCCGATTGGATTTTGGAGCTACACGACCTCGGACGACACCTCGTCGCGCGGGAAGCTGAGCCAGTTGCGGCGGCTGCTGGCCGATGAACTGCAACAGAAGGTCGGCCGCCGGAGCAAGGTGCTGATCTGGCAGGACGCGAAGGCGATCCCGCACGGCGCGACCTGGGAGGAGGAAATCCACAAGGGCATCGACGGGTCCTCATTCTTCATCCCCATCGTGACGCCGGCTTTTCTGGAAAGCGAATGGTGCTGCTACGAGGTCATGCGCTTCCACGACCTCGAACGGCAGCGCGGCCGCAACGACCTGATCTTCCCGCTGCACTATGTCGAGACCGACGACTTCCACCCCGAGGAAGCCCACGACCCCCAGGTCCTCACTCTCCTCCGCGCTCGGCAGATGTTCGACTTCCGCCGGCTTCGGGTGGCGAACCCCGAGGGCGAGGCGGTTGCCCAGGCGCTGGATGCGTTCACGGATTCGATCAAGGGCGCGCTGCGGGTGGGGCGCCGGGGAACGGTGGTCCCGGTGGTTGTTCCCGTGACGCCGGCGGCGGAACCTGATCGCCAGGGTGCCGCGACGCAACCGACCAGCCCCGCCATCATCACCCGCCCGGACCCACCGAAACCCGGCACGATCCCCCAGGACGTCCCCGACCTGCCCGAGATGGTGTTGCTGGACAAAGGCACCTATCTGCGCGGCATCCCGCCCGAGGAAACCAAGCGGGAGAACAGTGAGGCCTGGGACAAGGACGCCCGCCCCGTCCGACCTGTGACCATACCCGCGCCGTTCTGGCTGGCCCGCGCGCCGGTGACCCGGGGCCAGTTCGCCGCCTTCGTCCAGGACACCAAACGACGGGTGCCCACCAAGGCCTGGACCTATGAACCAAACGACAAGGGCGAATGGGCGTTCGCGGAGCGTCCGAACCGCAACTGGCGGAACCCGGGGTTCGAGCAGAACGACCACCACCCTGTGGTCTGTGTCAGCCATGACGACGCCATGGCCTATATCGAATGGCTGAACCAGCGGACCCAGGGAGGCTACCGCCTGCCCAGTGAGAGCGAATGGGAATATGCCGCCCGCGCCGGCACGACGACCGCCCGCTTCTGGGGCGATGACGCAGCCGGCGCCTGCCACTATGCCAACGTCGCCGACCATGCGCTGATGCGGCGGATGGGCCGGGATTTCGATCCGGCCCGGTTCTTCGACTGCGACGACGGCTTTCCCTTCACCGCCCCCGTCGGGTCCTTCCAGCCAAACCCGTTCGATCTGCACGACATGCTCGGCAATGTCTGGGAGTGGTGCGCGGATCATTGGCACGACAGCTACGAAGGCTGCCCCACGGATGGTTCGGCCTGGACTTTTGGAGGCGACAAAGATCGTCGGGTCCTGCGCGGCGGTTCCTGGTACGACAGTCCAGGGCTCATCCGCGCCGGCATTCGCAGCAGCGTCAACGTCGTCAACCGGCGCAACAGCGTCGGCTTCCGTCCTGCCAGAACCCTTTTTCCTCCTGAATCTTAACGTCTTTACCTCTTGGGGGGTTCCCCAAGGGGGCTAGCCCCCTTGGGTCCGAATCGATTTTTTTGACTGCCCAACGTCGTGTCGCCCAACCCGATTTCCCTCCCCGAAGCCCGGAATTTCAGGTAATATGGGCGCACCCCCGAGGACCGTCCTCATGCCTCCCTCGCCCGCCGCGCCATCACCCACCGACCATCCCCTGACCCCCGCCGAACGCCGCGCCGCCCGCGCGGCGCCCTCGCCGGAGGAAATGGAGGCGATCCGGGAGGAAATGCGCCGGGACAGCGAACTCATGAACGAACTCATCGCAAAGTACGGCCACCCTTTCCGTGACACCAACGTCTGGTCCGGGGAGTGGGATGGCGACACGGATGCAGCATGACCTGTTCGTGCATCCCGATGTTCGGCTGAGGCGGGCATTCCCCCTCGTCGTCCTGTTGCAGTCTGACATTGCCGGCGGTGACCAACGGATCGTCGCGCCCATGACCCCGATCGGCCTCGCGCCACGGCTGCCAAGCCGGCAGGTTCCGATCGTGCGGCATGACGAAACCAACTACTCCGTCTTCATGCCGCTGATGACCACGGTCTCAGCCCGCGCCCTCCGCCGCCCCGTCGGTTCCATCGCCGCCTGGCGCGACGACATCAGCCGAGCGCTGGATTGGCTGTTTTTCGGGATTTGAGCGGCCAGCCCAGGGAACCCGCGTCGCGTGCTTGACTTGCCGCGCCGCGCAAGGCTTGTCTCCCGCCCTCACATCACCCGCCCGGATCGAGCCCGCCATGCATCCCTACCGCTCCCATACCTGCGCCGCGCTGCGCCCCTCTGATGCCGGCCAGGTCGCGCGCCTGTCGGGCTGGGTGCACTCCAAGCGCGACCATGGCGGGCTGTTGTTCATCGATCTGCGCGATCATTACGGCCTGACGCAGTGCGTCTTCGCCGCCGGCTCTCCCGCCTTCGCCGCGGCCGAAGCCGCCCGTCCCGAGTCCGTGATCACCGTCACCGGCCAGGTCGTGATGCGCGAAGCCGGGACCGTGAACCCCCGCCTCGACACCGGCGAAATCGAGCTGCGGGTCACCGACCTGACCGTGCAATCCACCGCCGCTGTCCTGCCCATGCAGGTCGCGGGCGATGAGAAATTCCCCGAGGACATTCGCCTCAAATACCGCTTCATCGACCTGCGCCGCGAAAAGCTGCACAAGAACATGATCCTGCGGTCGAACGTCATCACCTCGATCCGGCGCCGGATGATCGAGGCCGGGTTCATGGAATATCAGACCCCGATCCTGACCGCCTCCAGCCCGGAAGGCGCGCGCGACTTCCTCGTGCCCTCGCGCATGCATCCGGGCAAGTTCTACGCGCTGCCCCAGGCGCCGCAGCAGTTCAAGCAGTTGCTGATGGTCGCGGGCTTCGACCGCTATTTCCAGATCGCGCCGTGCTTCCGGGATGAGGCCTCCCGCGCCGACCGCTCGCCGGGGGAATTCTACCAGCTCGATTTCGAAATGAGCTACGTGACCCAGGAAGACGTCTTCAACACGATCGAACCGGTGATCGCCGGCGTGTTCGAGGAATTCGCCGACGGGCGCGCCGTGACGCCGCCGCGGTTTCCGCGCATCCCCTATGACACGGCGATGCTGGAATTCGGCTCCGACAAGCCCGACCTGCGGAACCCGCTGCGGATCGCGGACGTGACGACGCAGTTCGCGGGCTCGGGCTTCGGGCTGTTCGCCAAGATCGCGGCGTCGGGCGGCATTGTCCGCGCGATCCCCGCGCCGGGGGCCGGCACGCAGCCGCGCAGCTTCTTCGACAAGCTGAACGAATGGGCCCGCGGCGAGGGCCAGGGCGGCCTCGGCTACATCATCTTCGACGCGGAAGGCCCCAAGGGCCCGATCGCGCGCAACCTGGAAGCCGACCGTGCCGAAGCCATCCGCGTCGCCTGCGGCCTGAAGGCGGGCGATGCCGTGTTCTTCGCCGCCGGCAAGAAAGAGGACGCGCCGAAATTCGCCGGCGTGGTGCGGAACCGGATCGCCGATGAACTCAACCTGTCGGAAAAGAACGCGTTCCGGTTCTGCTGGATCACCGACTTCCCGATGTACGAACTGAACGAGGAAACCGGTCAGATCGACTTCAGCCACAACCCGTTCAGCATGCCGCAGGGGGAGCTTGAGGCGCTGAACACCCAGGACCCGCTGACCATCAAGGCCTATCAGTACGACATCGTCTGCAACGGGATCGAATTGTCCTCGGGCGCCGTCCGCAACCATCGCCCCGACATCATGCTGCGGGCGTTCGAGATCGCGGGCTACTCGGCCGAGGACGTGGAAGCCCGCTTCGGCGGCATGCTCAACGCGTTCCGCTATGGCGCGCCGCCGCATGGCGGGTCGGCGCCGGGCATCGATCGCATGGTGATGCTGCTGGCCGATGAACCGAACATCCGCGAGGTCATCCTGTTCCCGCTGAACCAGCAGGGCGAAGACCTGCTGATGGGCGCCCCGGCCGAGGTGCCGGCACAGCGCCTGAAGGAACTGTCGCTGAAGATCGAACTGCCCCCCAAGGCCCGCAACGCGGGGTGAGGCGCTGGGGCTTTGCCCCTTAACCCCACCAAAGGCCTCGGCCTTTGGAAACCATTTGTTGGGGGGATGACGGGAGGGGCCAACCCGGACCCTTCCCGGTCACGGTTGGCCCCTCCCGTCATCTCCCCAACCGACCGGTTCCAAGGGCGAGCCCTTGGTGGGGGTCGAGGGGGCAAAGCCCCTCGCGGGGATTGGGGCGGAGCCCCAAATTCCTCATCTCACGCCGCTGGCATGGGCGCCGGTCCGGCCCTATCTTCCGAGCGGCGGTTCCTTCATCCCGCCCTTGATTCGGAGTGCTTCATGCGCCTTCTCGCCGCAGCGGCGGCCTTGGCCGTTGCCGTCACATGCCAGGTCGCATGCCCCTCCGCCTGGGCGTCCAGTCCTGTGGCGCCCGCCGCCATAGCCCTGGTGGGGCACAAGGCCGGCTACATCCTGACCTTGGAACGAGTCCGCGGCAATGACATCGTCGGCGCCTCCGGCACCATGGGGTATGAGGTGGTGGACGCCTGCGACGGCTGGGCCGTGCGCCAGCGCCTGGCCATGGTCATCACGAATTCGGACGGACAGGATATCGAAATGGTGTCCGACTACACGACGTTCGAATCCAAGGACGGGCTGCGGCTGCGTTTTCGCATGAAGCAGACCACGGACGACGCCGTTACCAGCCAGACGGAGGGTTCGGCAACCCTGCGCCGCGCCGGCGGGCCGGGGGAGGCGCGCTACACCGTCCCCAAGGCCGCGAAGGTCGATCTGCCGGCCGGGACGCAGTTCCCGATGACACACACGCTCTCCCTGCTGCACGCGGCGCGGGACGGCAAGAAGTTCCTCTCCATCCCGCTGTTCGACGGCACCGGGGATTCCGGCGCGGAGGACAGTTCGGCGGTCGTGCTGGACTGGAAGCAGGGCGCGCCCACCGACCACGCCGCCTTGGCCAAGCTGTACAGCACGCGCGTCCGCCTGGCTTTTTTCGAGCGGAAGTCCGGCGGCATCACCCCGTCCTATGAGGTCGGGATGCGGTATTGGGAAAACGGCGTGGCGGACGACATGCAGATGGATTTCGGCGACTTCGTGATGCGCGCGAAGATGCAGGAGTTCGCGGTGCAGCCGAAGAAGTGCTGAACCGCCTCTAGCCCCGCCCGCGGTATCCCGGCACGTCCTGCGGCGGGACCCAGGCGCCCTCGGGTGCGGCGCCGGTCTGCCAGAACACGTCGATCGGGATGCCGCCGCGCGGGTACCAGTAGCCGCCGATCCGCAGCCACACCGGGTCCAGCAGCGACACCAGCCGGTCGGCGATCATCATCGTGCAGGCCTCATGGAACGCGCCGTGGTTGCGGAACGATCCCATGAACAGTTTCAGCGACTTGCTCTCCACGATCCAGCCGCGCGGGATGTAGTCGATGACCACATGGGCGAAGTCCGGCTGGCCGGTGATGGGGCAGAGTGACGTGAATTCCGGGCAGGTGAAGCGGATCGTGTAGTGCCGGTTCGGCGCCGGATTCGGCACCCGTTCCAGCGTCGCGTCGTCCGGCGAGTCCGGCAGGCTGGACATCTGGCCGAGTTGGGTCAGGCCGCTCGTGCTCATGCGTTCTCCTTCGGGACGGACCAGGCGGCGCGCAGGTCGGCGGCGTGGGCGTCGAGGCGTCCGGCGCGGATCGCGGTCCGCATGCCGGCCATCAGGGTCTGGTAATGGGTCACGTTGTGCCAGGTCAGCAGCATCGGCCCCAGCATCTCCTCCGCCCGGAACAGATGGTGCAGGTAGGCCCGCGCATGGCGGCTGCAAGCCGGGCAAAGGCAGGCGGGGTCGAGCGGGCGGTCATCCTCGGCGAAGCGGGCGTTGCGGAGGTTGAAGACGCCCTGCGACGTATAGGCCCGCGCGGTGCGCCCGGCGCGGGTTGGGATGACGCAGTCGAACATGTCGATGCCGCGCCGCACCGCCTCGATCAGGTCGTCCGGGGTGCCAACGCCCATCAAATAGCGCGGGCGGTCTTGCGGCAGATGCGGGACGGTGGCGTCCAGGACGGTCAGCATCATCTCCTGGCCCTCGCCTACCGCGAGGCCGCCGACCGCGTAGCCCTCGAACCCGATGTCACGCAGAGCGGCGGCGGAACGGGCGCGCAGGTCGGGGTAGACGCTGCCTTGGACGATGCCGAACAAGGCGTAGCCGGGGCGCGGGGTGAAGGCGTCGCGCGACCGGCGGGCCCAGCGCATGGACAGTTCCATCGACTCCCGCGCCTGGTCTGGCGTGGCGGGGAAGGGGGTGCATTCGTCCAGCACCATGGTGATCGTGGCATCAAGCAGATGCTGGATTTCGATGGATCGTTCCGGCGTGAGGCGGTGCTTCGAGCCATCGATATGGGACTGGAACGTCACCCCGTCGGCGTCCATCTTCCGAAGCTGCGACAGCGACATGACCTGATAGCCGCCGGAATCGGTCAGGATGGGGCCGGGCCAGTCCATGAACCGGTGCAGCCCGCCGAGCTTGGCGACCCGTTCGGCGCCGGGGCGCAGCATGAGGTGGTAGGTGTTGCCGAGGACGATGCGCGCCCCGGTCGACCGCACGGCGTCGGCGGTCATCGCCTTGACCGTGCCGGCGGTGCCGACCGGCATGAACACGGGCGTTTCGACCGGGCCATGCGCGGTCATCAGCGTGCCGGCGCGGGCGGCGCCGTCGGTGGCCTCGATCGTCAGGGCGAACTCAGTCATCGGCGCGGAACAACAGGCTGGCATCCCCATAGGAGTAGAACCGATAGCCCGCCGCGATGGCGGTGGCATAGGCGGCGCGCATGCGATCTGTGCCGGCGAAGGCGCAGGTCAGCATGAACAGGGTCGAGCGCGGCAGATGGAAGTTGGTCATCAGGATATCAACCGCGCGGAATTGGAAGCCGGGCAGGATGAACAGGGACGTGTCGCCCTGGAACGGCTGGATCGAGCCATCGGGGGTGGCGGCGCTTTCCAGCAGCCTCAGGCTGGTGGTGCCGACCGCGACGATCCGGCCCCCGGCGGCGCGGGCGGTGTTGATGGCGGCGGCGGCCTCGGGGCTGATTTCGCCCCGTTCGGCGTGCATGCGGTGGCGGGAGACGTCGTCATCGCGCATCGGCAGGAAGGTGCCGGCGCCGACATGCAGCGTGATGGTGACGCGGGAGATCCCCTTTGCGTCCAGGGCCGCCAGCAGGCCGGGGGTGAAATGGAGGCCGGCGGTGGGGGCGGCGACGGCGCCCTGGTGGCGGGCGAAGACGGTCTGGTAGTCGGCCTGGTCGGCCTCGGTCGGGCCGTCGGGGCGTTCGATATAAGGGGGCAGGGCCAGCGCGCCGGCCTGGAACAATGCGTCCGAGAACGCCTGGTCATGGCGGTTGAAGCGCAGGATAACGCCGCCGTCGGGATCGCGCCGTTCCACCGTCGCGGTCAGATCGGGGGCGCCATCGAAGGTCAGCGTGAGCCCGACCCGCACCCGGCGGGCGTTGCGGGCGAGCGCGTGCCAGGACCCGTCCGTGGTGGGTTGGTCGAGGGTGATGCCAATCCGGGCCTCGCCCCTGCGAGCGGTGAGCTGTGCGGGAATGACGCGGGTATCGTTGGCCACCAGCACGTCGCCGGGGCGCAGCAAAGTCGGGAGGTCCCGGATGTGGTTGTGCCCCAACCCGTCATCCGCCTCCACCTCGTCATCCACCCCCAACCCGTCATCCCCGGCCTTGTGCCGGGGACCAACATCCGCACCGGTGCCGCGATTGGTCCCCGGCACAAGGCCGGGGATGACGGAGTGGGGCCGCTCACCCGAACGCGCCGACACCACCAGCAACCGCGCCGAATCGCGCGGCCGAACGGGGTGGTGCGCGATACGGTCCGGGGGAAGGTCGAAATCGAAATCGGCGGCGCTGAGCGCCATCAGACCCAACCCGCCATCAGCCCAGACCCGCCATCAAACCGGCGTCGGCACGGCGCGCCGCAGCAGCCGCACCAGCGGCACCGCGAGCATCACCGCCCACAGCTTCCCCACGACCTGGCCCGGCAGATAGGCCAGGCTGCCAAAGGCCAGCCACAGGAACACCACCGAATCCACCACCAGCCCGACGACCGAGGACGCCACGACCGCCAGCACCAGCCGCCGCCGCTGCAACGGGGTATAGACCGCGCAATCAGCAAGCTCGCTCAGCAGGAACGCGAGGCAGGAAGCGATCACCAGCGAGCCCGGCGCGATGAAGCCCGACAGCGCCGAACCGATCAGGATCGCAAGCAGCCCGGCCCAAAGCCCGAGGCACCGCTGCACCACATCCCGCAGCACCAGCGCCACACCGATCGTCAGCACACCGGAAGGTGCCATCAGTGGCCCGTTCCATCCGGGCGCGACCGGCACCAGGCAAGGTCCGTTCGGCACGCAGACCGTGCCGACATTGTGGATCATCCAGTTCGCCAGCGGGATCAAGGCCAGGAAGACGACGAACGCCGCCAGCCCGATCCGGGTCCGCGGCGTATCGGTGAACAGCGTGCCCAACATCAACGCGACTGGTAGGACGCGATTTCGACCAGCGTCCCGTCGGGATCGCGGCAATAGACCGATTGGATGGGGCCCAGCGCGCCGGCGCGCTCGATCGGGCCTTGCACGATCATGACGCCGCAATCATGCAGATGGGCCACGACGTCCATCGGTGGGATGGCGGTGATGAAGCACACATCGCCCGCACCTGGGGCGGTATTGGCGCCGGTAATCCACGATCCGGTGTCATGATCCCACGGTCGCAGGTTGATCTTCTGCCCGCCGAATTTGAGTGCCGTACGGCCCTCGGCGCCGAAATCCTCGCGCTCCATCCCCAGCACGCGCTGGTACCAGGCGGCGGCGATCTCGACGTCCTTGACGTTCAGCACGATGTGGTCGATGCGGTCGATGGTAAAGCGCATCCTGGTCCTGCCCTGGTTGGCGTAGGCCTGGGTCGTAGCGGATTTTGCCGGCTTCGCAAACGGGACTTTGCAAGAGAGGAGACGCGATCCGGATGCTGACAGCATTCCTGCACGAAGGCGAACACGCCTGGCGCATCGACGCGGCGCCCTCGGCCGAGGCCCTGGGCCAGGCGCTCTGGATCGACCTGCTGCTGGCCACGGCCGATGAAACCGCCCAGGTGCGGGCGGCTACCGGCCTCGATATCCCCGATGAAGCCGCGATCAACGAAATCGAGTCGTCCAGCCGCCTGTCGACCCGCAACGACGTGCTGTACATCAACATGCCGATCATCAGCATGACGGATGGCCCGCGCGGCGTGGCGGTCGGGTTCGTACTGTCCGCCGACCGGCTGATCACCATCCGCTTCGCTGCCAGCCGCAGTTTCGAGAGCTACACCGAGCAGTTGCGGCGCGGCGAGACGATGCAGGAAAGTTCGTCGCATGTTTTCGTCGCGCTGATGGAAGCGATCATCGACCGGCAGGCCGACGCGCTGGAGGCGATCCGCGCCGATCTGGAGAAAATCTCAAACCGTATCTTCCGCCTCGGCGCGACCGGCGCCGGCGGGCGGCGGGATGAGGACCGGCGGCTGCGCGCCACGCTGAGCGAACTCGGCACGATCGGCGACCTGATCTCCCATATCCGCGACACGCAGGTGGCCGCGGCGCGGATCGTGCCTTATGTCGAAACCGTCGCCGCCGAGTGGCTGCCCAAGGACATCCGCGCTCGCCTGCGGACGCTGCGGCGGGATATCGCCTCGGTCAGCGATTTCAGCACGCATCTGAATGACAAGCTGCAATTCATGCTGGACGCGACGCTGGGGTTCATCAGCATCGCGCAGAACAACTTGATGAAGGTGATGACGATCGCCTCGGTCGCGGGGATCCCGCCGGTGCTGATCGCCGGGATCTATGGGATGAATTTCAGGGCGATGCCCGAACTCGACTGGACCTGGGGCTATGCCTGGGGGTTGGGGCTGATCGCGGTGTCCACCATCATCCCGCTGCTGGTCTTCCGCTGGCGGAAATGGATATAGGGAGGCGTTGATGCATCGGCCATCGGGGCGGATCGAGGTCCGGCAGGCCGACATCACGACCCTGGCTGTCGATGCGATCGCGAATGCGGCGAACCGGTCATTGCTGGGCGGCGGGGGCGTCGATGGCGCGATCCACCGCGCCGCCGGGCCGGACCTGCTGGCGGAATGCCGGACCCTGGGCGGGTGCGAGACCGGGCAGGCCAGGATCACAAGCGGCTATCGCCTGCCGGCGCGCTTTGTCATCCACGCGGTTGGGCCGATCTACGCCGATGGAACCCAGGGCGAGCCTGCACTGCTCGCCAGTTGTTACCGCGAAAGCCTGCGCCTCGCCGTCGCGCACGATGCTCGGACCATCGCCTTTCCCGCCATCAGTTGCGGGGTCTATGGTTACCCGGTGCCGGACGCCGCGCGGATCGCGGCCGGCGCGGTGGCGGCCTTCCTGCGTGAGGATACGACGATCACGCGGGTGATCTTCGCCTGTTTCGGCGATGACGTGACCGCGGCCTTCACGGCGGCGCTGCGGGACCAGGCGGACCCGGCCCCGGTTCGGTAGAGCAAACCCCTTTCCCGGGCGGGCCGTTTCCGGCACAGTCTGGGCAAAACCTTGCAAGGAAATCGCACCATGGGCGTGACAGCCGACCTTTCCGCGTTCACCGCCGATCTGAAGATCGCGTCCCTGCCTAAGGAAGTGGTGACCCGCGCCCGCTTCCTCGTGCTGGACCTGGTCGGCAACATCGTCCGCGCCCGCCATGACGCCGAGAGCACGCATGCCTTCCTCGCGACCGTCCGTGCGATGGGCATGGCGAATGGCGATATCGGCGTGTTCGGCGACGCCGCGCGCTACACCCCGGCCGGGGCGGCGTTCCTGAACGGAGCGCTGGCGCATTCGCTGGACTTCGACGACACCCATGCCGCCGGATCGCTGCATCCGGGCGCGCCGGTCATCCCGGCCGCCCTGGCCGCTGGCGAGATGGTGGGCGCGTCCGGCGCCGACGTTCTGGCCGGCATCATCGCCGGGTATGAGGTCACCTGCCGCGTGGCACTGGCCCTGCCCGCCGGGGAACATTATGACCGCGGCTTCCACCCGACCGCCACCTGCGGCGCCTTCGGGGCCGCCGCCGCCGCCGCCCGCGTGTTCGGCCTGGATGCCGCCGGGATTGAGGGGGCGATGGGTGCTGTGCTGTCGCAATGCGCCGGCAGCCTGCAATTCCTGGTCAATGGCGCCTGGACGAAAAGGTCCCAAGTCGGCTGGGCCGCCTGCAACGGGCTTATGGCCGCGACGCTGGTGCGCGAAGGCTTCAAGGGCCCGACCGAGGCGCTGGAAGGCAAGCACGGCTTCATGCGCGCCTATGCCCCGAACCCGACGCCCGAGCGGGCGTTGCAGGATTTGGGCGTGGTGTGGGAACTGATGAACACCGCCGTGAAGCCCTATCCGTCCTGCCGCTATGGCCATGCCGGGATCGACGCGGCGCTGATGCTGCGCGCCGCCAACGACCTGAAGCCGGGCGAGATCAGCGCGATCAAGCTCGGCCTGCCGAAGTCGGGCATGCTGCTGATCGGCGCCCCAGCCGACAAGAAGGCCAACCCGCAGAACGTCGTCGACGGGCAGTTCAGCGGCCCGTTCGTGATCTCGGCCGCGCTGGCGACCGGGGCGATGGGATGGGACAGCTACCAGCAGCTCAACGACCCCACCATCCGCGGCATGCTCGGCAAGGTGACCTGCGAATTCGACCCCGAGATCGAGGCCGAGTTCCCCACCAACATGTCCGGCAAGCTGACGATCGAGGCGCGCGGGCAGACGTTTGTGCAGAAGGTGGTGGTGCCGAAGGGCGAGCCCTCCAACTTCCTGACCGAGAACGAGTTGCGCTCCAAGTTCCATGGGTTGGTGGACGCGGTGCTCGGGGAAGACCAGTCGGCGAAGCTGGCCGACGCGGTGCTGGGGATCAACACGTCGAACGATGTGTCGAGCATGGCGCGGAACTCGGTCCCGCCGGCGCCGGTGCGGCTGGCCGGGGAGTAACGCCACGGGGCGTTACCGTCGCCCCTCCGAACGATGCGATTCCGTCGTGGTGGCCCCCCGGGTCCGGCGAAGAGCCGGCCCGAGGGCAAGCTCCGGTCCACCACCCACGGCTTTCTCGTTCAGAACCAAGGAAAGTCGTGGGTGCCGAACCGGAGCCTTTACGCGGGCCGGCCTTTGCCGGACCCGGCTTTGGCCATTCATGCACGACAGCGGGTGACGCGCGGTTTTGACAGTCTGACCGGCGCCGTGAAGGGCCGAACCCGAATTTGAACGATCGGTTGCGGGGCGGCCAGGGGCCGAATGACGGTCTCGCCTCCGACACAAGTGGTCCGGGATGGAGACGATGCCGACGCGCGGACCGTGTATTTTCAGAATTGGATAAGCGCATGGATAATATTACAAGTCTTGCCAATGAATTCCATTCCGATAAGGGAACGGTGTGGTCGTACAAGCACCGTTATTCCTGTCTGTATGATTTGTTATTCTGGCATTACCGTGACGCCCCGATCAATTTCCTGGAGTTGGGCCTCGCGGTAGGGGGGCCGGACTCCATTGATGGGCGGTTGGAACGTACCGTCGCCTCCCCATCGGTCGCCATGTGGTTGGCATATTTCCGCAAGGCGAGGATCTTCGGTTTCGACATCAGCGATTTTTCGCACATCCGGCATGAGCGGTTTACGTTCGTCCAGGGCGACGCCGGCGCGAGACGTGATCTGGAGGCTGTGGCCGGGGCCGCGTCGCATTTTGACATCATCATCGATGATGCGTCGCATGCCTCATATCATCAGCAACTGTCATTCAAGACCCTGTGGCCCAGTCTCGCGGCGGGTGGGATTTACATCATTGAAGACCTGCACTGGCAATCGGATCTGTACGAAGCGTCCATGCCACGCGTACCCCTGACCAGGGATTTCCTGGTGAAATGGTTCGAGCACGGACAATATGAACCGAACGTTATATTTTCGCACGAAGATATGGTTTCATTCGCGTCCGAGATAGAGACATTCGCGGCATTTCCCGCCTTCAACGACGGCAGAGATCCCGCGTACCGACGACCGGACAATTCGGCGAAGTTGATCGTCATGAGAAAGCGGGCGGAGTAGCTGTTTCCGACGATGCCGTGACATGACAATTTCTTGATACGGGACCACCCAATCTATACCATTAGCCCATAATGACCAGGAGGCTGGCATGCCCCGCGTCGTCACCATCAACCGCCCTGATGTGATCACCCTCATTGAGGAAGTCGCCGCGGAAATGACCGGCGGCAACAAGACCGAGGCTGTTGCCCTGGCCATGCGGAAACTGCTGGAGCGGGAGGAACGAACAGGCACCCTGTTCGGCCGCCACCGGGGATCGGTCGTCGTCGAGGAAGGCTTTGATCTCGTCCATGCCTCCGCCGGGTGGGAGGATCACAACCCAGAATACGGGCTGTGACCGACTGTCCGCTGCTCGATACCCACATCACGCTTTGGTTGGATATGGGTGATACGCGTCTTACCACCAGGACGCGGGACAGGATCGACGCCGTCTGGCAACAGGGCGGCAGCGTAATCATCAGCGCTGTGACGGCCATGGAAATCAGCCAACTTGCCTGGCGCGGCCGTCTCCGGCTTGACCTTCCCCCCGATGCGTGGATACGCCGCCTGCTGCGGCTCCCGGGTTTTGAGGGTTCGCCCATCACGCCCGAAATTGCCGCCCGCGCCTATGGGCTGTCCGATCTGTCGCACGCCGACCCTGCCGACCGGCTGCTGGTCGCCACCGCCATCGACCTCGGCAGCCCCCTGATCACCTACGACGAACGCACCATCGCGTTTGCCACATCGCACGGAAGCCGATACGGGTTCGCGGTCGAATCCTGAGGAACATCATGCCAGTCTTCACGCCCGAGGCGCTGTACAACGTCACCCACCTCATCTCCCGCCGCATGGGTAGCGAGGAAGCCGAGGCGGCGGAGGTCGCCGATCACCTGGTGCGCGCCAACCTCGCCGGCCATGACAGCCACGGCGTCGGCATGCTGCCCACCTATGTCCGCATCCTGCATGAAAACTTGCTCGTCCCGAACCAGACGCCCGAGATCGTCGTCGATACCGGCGCCCTGCTGGTGATCGACGCCCGCCGGGGCTACGGCCAGCGCATGGCGGCGAACGCGGTCCGCATGGGGATCGAGCGGGCGAAGCAGGTCGGCGCCTGTGTCCTCGCGCTGCGCAACGCCGCCCATATCGGGCGCATCGGCACCTATGGCGAACTCGCCGCGGCGAATGGCTGCGTGTTCACGGCCTTCGTCAACGTCTCCGACCATCGCGACGCGCAGGCGACCTGGGGGGCGGCGGAGCCGCGCCTGGGCACCAACCCGTTCTGCGCCGCGGTCCCGGGGGAAGACGGGCCGGCCGTGATGCTCGACATGGCGACGACGACCATCGCCGCGGGCAAGGCGCGCG
>CAMCDA010000027.1 GCA_945873195.1 Asaia bogorensis | reverse complement strand
GGGCGATGTGCCTCAAAACCAGTCCGATCCCGTCAACCCTCACGCCCAACAGATACGATCCGCTTGAGCGATGAAATTGCGCACCGCGATACCGCGTCCGCAGGTCAGGCCATCGATCACACGATGGAGCGATGAATAGGATGGGCTAGCACTCGCCGACCTGCGGCGCGACGAGGCACTGCTGGATGTATTGCGCGCCGGCATGGCCCGTAATCGGGAAGCTACCGGCGTTCCGGATGCCAACGTTACGGCCCTGCTCCATCAGGCGTATTCGATTGCCGAGCAGACCAACGCCCCTCTGACCGGCCCCCGCCACCTCGTCGCCGCGCTCCTCCTCCGCCAGGACGTCGCGGACATGCTCGCCGACCGAGGCGTTGATGTCACCCCCATCCTGACCGACCTCCCCGACCTCATCACCAGCCTGTTCCCCGAGGATCGCGACAAGCTCCCTATCTGGCGGCAAATCCTTCTCCCGCCCCCGGTCCAGGTCGCCACCACCCGCCCCGACATGGTTCCCGACGACCGGGACCCTCGGCCGAACGATCGCCTCGGCCTGCGCCAGTTCGCCAACGGCATCGGTGCCCTCATCGCGGCCGAGAACCAGAAGCCTCCGCTCTCCATTGCAGTCTTCGGCGCCTGGGGCTCGGGCAAGTCCTACTTCATGCGGATGATCCAGTGGGCGGTCAAAGACTACGCCGAACGGGAGGCGACGGCGCCCTCGACCCCGCCGGTGTTCAAGCGCCGTGTCGTCCCGATCTGGTTCAACGCCTGGCATTATGTGGAGGGCAACCTCTGGGCCTCCCTGATGCACGCCATCCTGGTCGGATTGAAGGAAGCGCTCTCCCCCCAGGGCAAGCCGTCCGATTTTGAAGCCGTTCTTGGAAAGCTGAAACTCCACGAGGCAGCCCAGGTCGCGGCCGAAGCCGAACTCCGCGCCGCTGAAAGCCGCGAGAAGGAAGCCCAGGCCGCCCTGCGACAGGCCGAGGCCGAAGCCGCGAAGCGGCGCTTGGCTGAACAGGCCGTCCCACGCGCGGACGCCGTCATAAACGAAGTCTGGGGCATGACCTTGGAAAGCCTCCGCCCCACCGGCGCGGGCAACGCCGCTGCCTGGGTTACCAGCATCGGCGACAGCGCGGTCAACGCCGCCGAGTACCTCGGCCGCCCGGAACTGGCCCAGGACCTCACGTCCCTTCGCAACGCCGCCCATGGCGCCGCCGGCACCAGCGAGGCTCTGGCCGAGAAGGTCGGCGCCATGCAGGAACTGCTCGACGAAGTCCGCGCAAGCGGGGCCCGCGGCGCCTCGGTCCTTGGCTGGCTCGCCCAGGCGGGCTTTTCCCCCGCTGAACGCGGCGCGCTGCTGGAACGCGTCGGCATGGTGTTCGGCGGCCTGCTCCTCGGCACCATCGTCCTCAGCTATTGGGGCGCCGATCTTGCGGCGATGGTCACCGCCGTCACGACCGTCATCGCCCCCCTGATCGCCGGCCTCGCCACGCTGATCACCTGGGGCCGTACGCATGTCGCCAAGGCGACCCGCGCCTTCGCCGTCCTCGAAGCCCTACGCAAACGAGTCGAGCAAACCCAGCACCAGCGCCTGGCCGAAGCCGACGCCTCCCTCCTCGCCGCCCGACGCGCCACGGCCGAGGCAGAAGCCGAACGATCCCGCCGCCAGGCCGAACTGAACGCCGCCCAGGCCGCGGTCAAACAGGCGCATGAGGATGTGCGGAAAGCCAGTTCCGCCGAACGCATGATGCGATTCGTGGCCGAACGCCTCGCCGATGGCGGCTATCAACGGCACCTCGGCCTGATCCACATGATCCGCCAGGACATGGAGGGGCTGGAGGACATCCTGAACAACATCTCCCCGGCCGAGGGCGGGGTGGACGGCTTGCAACAGCCGGTGCAACGAATCGTCCTGTATATCGACGACCTCGACCGCTGCCCCCCGCAACGAGTGGTGGAGGTGCTGGAGGCCGTCCATTTGCTACTGGCCTTCCCGCTGTTCGTCGTGGTCGTGGGCGTCGATATCCGCTGGGTCTCCCAGGCCTTGCTCACCCGCTATCCCGGGCAGCTTGGCCGCGAAGACTCGATCGCCAGCCCCACCGACTATCTGGAAAAGGTCTTCCAGATTCCGTTCTGGCTACCCGACATGAGCCCGGACTCCGGTCGCCGCCTGCTGGCCCTGGCGATCGACCCGGCGGGCCAGGGGGACGCCCCGCCCAAGCCGCCGACACAAGTCACACCGCCCACCGAGGCGGTGAAGCCGCCCGCAACCCCATCTGAACCGACTGCCGGGACCACCGCGCCTTCCGCGCCTGCTGAAACAACGCCCGCAGTCGAGACGCCGCCCCCCGAAGTCATCGCCGCCGCCGAGGCGCGCACGGCGGCCGAAGCCCTGAACCTCGGCGGCGAGGAACGTGAGCGCATCCTGGACATGGCCACTGCAGTCGGCATTTCGCCCCGCCGCACCGTGCGGTTCGCGAACCTGTATCGGCTGCTGAAAGCGACCTTGTCCTCGGCCGAAAGGCGCGATTTCGTGCTGGACGACGGCAAGGCCGGCACCTATCGCGGCGCGGTGATCCTGCTGGCCCTGTCCACCGGCGCGCCCGAGGCCACGCGGACGCTGATCGACCGGCTGATCGCGGCCAAGGAGGACGAGCCGCTGACGCTCGAAGCCCTCTTCGCGCCCATGGACACGCCGGTCCCCGCCAAGGAAGCGCATGCGTTCCAGGCGGCACGCGCCCTCATCGAAAAGCCGGTCAAGCAGCAACCAGAGGGGCAACCGGCCAACGGGCAGGAGACCGCGGCGATCATCGAGAGCCTGCGCCATTGGGCACCCCGGGTGAAACGTTTCACCTTCGGCCCCTGACCCTCACCGATCATTCTGGTTGGTTGCCCGCCACCCCGCATGCTATCCACCCCGCGATGACCCTGTGTGAGCCATTGCCAGCCTCACCGTGCCCCGTGCCCGGTCGCGCCGCATCCGCCGCGCACCATGCGGCCTGCGCCCGAGGGCACACATCCGCGTGGGAAACGGCGCCGCCCCACTGACCGGGCCGACCCGCGTCTCCCCTTTTCAAGCACCCCCGCCAGGCACCCCACAAGCAGTTGAAAGGCGTCTTTTGAATGTCGGACGACAAGACCCCGCCCACACGCAACAACCGGCCCTGGCCCTACCGGACAACCATGCCGCAGCGCTATGCGGTCAACGTCGATGCGTACAAGCGGATCGGCGGGTCCGTCGATCTGGAAAGTTTCGTCGCCGGCTTCATGCCCGACGGCCTGCTGCAAAGTGACATGACGCGCTTCTACCAGTTCAGCCTCGTGTTCGAGCAGTTGATCAAGGAACGCGTGGACGGCGATCTCATGGAGCTCGGCACCTATCAGGGACGCACCGCGACCATGCTCGCGCAGATGGCCCGCCGCCTCGGGCGCACACTGCACGTGCTCGACACGTTCGAGGGGTTTGACCAGCGCGACATCACCGGTCCCGACGCCAGCGCGCGCACGGGGACCTTCAACGACACGTCCCTCGAAGCCGTCCGCGCCCGCGTGGGGGAGGAAGCGGTGCGCTACGTGAAGGGCTACTTCCCGGAAACCGCCAGCCAACTGCCGCCGGACGGGCGGTACTGCCTGGTGCATATCGACTGCGACCTCTACACGCCGATCACCAGCGCGCTGGAATACTTCTATCCGCGCATGGCGCCGGGCGGGTTCATCATCGTCCATGACTACGCCAGCCCGTCCTGGGCCGGCGCCGAACGCGCGGTGGATGAATTCTTCGCCACCAAGCCGGAAAGCATCATCCCGATGCCCGACGGCGCCGGCAGCGCGATGGTCCGCAAGCAGCGCACGCCCATGACAGCGAACAACTGGCTGATCCGCAAACGCGCGTCCCTGCTGACGGCGGCCTGGGCATCCGCCGGCGATAGCGGCCTGCGAGAACTGCTGGGCGATGGCTGGCGGTCATCGGAAGGCTGGGGCGTGTGGGGGCTGGGCGCGTCCCACGAACTGTTCCTCGCGATCCCCGCAAACGCCGGCGATTCGATCGAGCTGGAAGCCGACGCGCATGCATTCCTGGCCGGATCGCAGACGCGCCAGACGGTGAAGATCAGGATGGGCGGCCAGGAGATCGGGGAATGGTCGTTCGACACGACCAACAACCGGGCCGTCCGCTCCGTGCGGGTGCCGATCCCGACGCAGGGCCGGCGGCCGGGGGGATACGTATCCCTGTCGATCACCTTCCATCCGACCGAGCAGGGCATTCCCGCCGAACTCAACCCCGCCGCGGGCGAGAAGCGGCCCCTGGGCCTCGGCCTGCACCGGGTGCGGGTTCCCTCGGTCGCATAAAGCCGGAAGGGGGGCGGTTCTTCCGACGAACCGCCCTCACATCTGCACCGCCTGAACAGCCTCCTCCATCTCCTGGAAGGTCGGCATGTGCTCATTGGGGACCATCTTGCGGCCGGTTTCGACGCTCACCTGGGGGGCGTTGCCGTGCAGATGGGCGACCAGGACGGCGCGGATCACCTCGAAATACTTGGCATCCTCCTCCACCACGCCCTTCAGGCGGCTGGCGAAGGGCGCCATCAGGCCATAGGCCATCAGCACCCCGAGGAACGTGCCGGTCAACGCGCCACCGATCATGCCGCCCAGCACCGCCGGAGGCTCGCTGATCGATCCCATGGTCTTGATGACGCCCAACACCGCCGCGACGATCCCCAGCGCCGGCAGCGCGTCCGCCATGCCTTGCAACGCGTGGGAGGGATGCATCTCCTCGGCCAGGGTCTTCTTGAGTTCGCGCGCCATCACGTCCTCGATCTGGTTCGGATCGTCGGCGTTCATGCCCACCATGCGGAGGTAGTCGCAGATGATGGTCGTGGCATGATGATTGGCCAGGATCTTCGGGAACTTCTGGAACGCGGTGCTTTCGGACGGTTTCTCGATATGCGGTTCCAGCGCCATGTTGCCCTTGGTGCTGGCCAGGCGGACCAGGAAATACAACAGGCTCAGCAACTCGACATAGTCCGGCTTGTGGAACGATCCGCCCTTGAGGATCTTTCCGAGCGAACCCAGCGTGTGCTTCACGTCGTGCATGCTGTTCGACATCAGGAACGTGCCCACCGCGGCACCGCCGATCGACCACAGCTCGAACGGCAAGGACCCGGCCAGCGGGCCGAACTTGCCGCCATGCGCCAGGTAGCTGCCGAAGACGCTGAACAGCAGGAAGACGAAGCCACCGATGACGAGCATGGACGGTTCTCAACGGTGCGGCGCGGAAGAGGCGGGCTTGGCAGCCCCGGCCTCTCGCAGGACCACGATGGCGATCCGGCGGTTGGCGGCGGCGAACGGGTCGGCCGGCAGCAGCGGGTCGCGTTCGGCGTGACCGGTGACGGTGCGGATGCGTTCGGCCGGCAGCCCGCCTTCCACCAGCAGCCGGCGGGTCGCGTTGGCGCGTTCGGCCGACAGCTCCCAGTTCGTGCGCTCCTTGCCCGGGAACGGCGCGGCGTCGGTGTGGCCGGCGATCGAGACCGACTGCGGCAGCTTCAGCAGCACCGGCGCCACCTTTTGCAGCAAGGCGCGGGCGCGTTCGTTCGGAACCGATGACCCGGTGGCGAACATCGGCTGGCGCACTTCGTCCATGATCTGAATCCGCAATCCGTCCGGCGTCATGTCGATGGCGAGTTGCTTGGAAAGGTCAGCGAGGCTCGGGTCGCCGCGCACCGCTTCCCGGATCTGTTCCGCCGCGGCCTCGAACGCCTGTTTCTCCTGCCGTTCGAGTTCGGCCTTCAGCTCCGCCTCGGTGGGCGGGCGGGCGCCATCGGCCTCCAGGTCGCCCTCGGTCCGGGCATTGCCGGCCAGGCCGGTGGCATCGGGCATGTCGCCCATCCGCAGCGCCGCCTGCCCCTTCAGCGGCTGGCCCTGCGCGGTTTCGTTGCTGCCGACCTCCTCTCCGTTCGGGCCGGTCGGCTGGCGCACGATCTCGGTGTCGCCAACGTCCGATTCCTTCACCGGCGGGCGCTTGCCCATGACGATTTCCACCGCGCCCTTATCGGACACGAGCGCGCCCTCCGCGAAGGCGGTATGGCCGCCGAAGGGCTGGCCGGTGCCGGAGGAGGCATGGCTCATGAGATTATTGGGGCTGAAATAGTCGGCGAGCCCCTTGCGCTGGTCCTCGGTCGTGGCGTTCAGCAGCCACATCAGCAGGAAGAAGGCCATCATCGCGGTCACGAAGTCGGCGTACGCGACTTTCCAGGCGCCGCCGTGATGGCCGGCCTCGACGATCTCATACCGCTTGATGATGACGGCACCCTTGCCGTCGCCCTTGCCCGCCATTGGGTCCTGTCCCTGTTGCGATTGTCGGACAATGACCGGATTTGGTTAAGGAAGTCTGAGGAAGGCGGACGATCGTATGCGAAGGATCATCGAAGCTGCGATGAGCCTGTGTCAACGCAAGGTAGGAATGTCCCCTGGTTCTCCCAATTGGAAATGTCCCCTGCGCGCTTGCCCCCTCCCGCGCTTTAGAAGGACGGTCCGCGCCACGCGCGAACAGCCCTCATACAGCGCGAGAGGGGGAAAAATTCTCGCCCGCGGGGTCAGCGCCTGGATCGGATCGATCTTCAAACGATCGCACCTGCGACCGACTTCCGTCTTGCGGTCACCGCTTTGCACGTCCTTCGCATTGACGCGGAAAATCCCGTGCCGATCCGAATATGCTGGGTTCACGCGACAAGCCGAAAATCCCCTGGGTCGATGATCCGGAAATTGTCCGAGGCGCTGTAACAGATCGGCGCTACCCCGAGTCTGGTTGATAGCTGATCCGCATCATGCGGCTCGGTCGCCCTGGCGAGCAGGGCCGATTCAACCCATTGAGAGGTTCCCCATGCCAGATATCAGCCTGCTGCGCGTTGCCGTGGTTGCCGCCTTCGCGTCCCTCATGCCGATCTCCGCGGCCCTTGCCGTGGACGAGCACTACATAAAGGACGGCGCCGTGATCGGCGGCTACGACGTTGTCGCCTACCACACGGCCGGCGCGCCCACCCAGGGATCGAAGCAGTTCGCGTCCGAATTCCAAGGCGCCACCTGGTACTTCGCCTCGGCCGCCAACCGCGACCTGTTCGCCGCCAACCCTGCCAAATACGTGCCCGCCTATGGCGGCTGGTGCTCCGCCGGCGCGAGCAAGGGCAAGAAGGTCGTCATCAACCCGACCCTGTGGAAGATCGTCGACGGCCAACTCTACATCAACAGCACCGAGGCGGCGCACAAGAACCTGTTCCTCGCCGACACAGCCAACGTCATCCGCAAGGGCGAGTCCAACTGGAAGATCATCTTCGCGACGAAGGCCGACAAGCTCTGAGCCTCGCCAAGCCCTGAGCCGCGACAGGCTCTGGCGCGCCCAATCACCGTTCCGGCGGCACCGCGCCGACCTGGCCGGTGATCGGGCCATGCCACCGCAGCCGCCGATGCCGCGCGCCGGGTTTTCGTCGGGGCAAAATGCAGCGCCGTCAGCCGACCCGTGGCGTCGTCGATGAACACAATCAGCGTGCGGCGCGGACCACGATCCTTCAACCAGCCCTGCGAGCCGTCGTCGATCTGGATCAACTCGCCAAACCGTGGCCACCGCTCACGCAAGGCAAACACCCGCAACGCAACGACAAAGGGGACATTCTCATTTCGCGGAGAGGGGACATTCCTACTTTGCGCTAACAAGGTGCGATGAGCCTGTTGACCGCGGCCCCGCGTGCCACTAGACACCCGCCTCACGGCGCTGATCGGGCGTAGCTCAGCGGTAGAGCAATCGGCTGTTAACCGATTGGTCGTAGGTTCGAATCCTACCGCCCGAGCCATTCTTTACAATGGGTTAAGCGCCAAAATCCCCATCGACGGGTTGCCCAGTTTCGGCTGGGGCAACATCTGGGGCAACAATCCGCAGATTTCGCGCATGGGTTCGGCCGGGGTCGGAGGAAGGTGCAGCATCTCGCGGCGCCATCCTCCCCGTTCGGTCAGGCGGCAGCGGTCCCGCCGTTAACCTCGTCGAGTCGGTCCAGTTCGGCCAGGTGCGCCAGCGCTACCTCGGCCGCTTCCCTCATGCGGCCCCGGTTGATCTTCAACGCCAGCGCGTCGAGCGGCCCAGGCGTCCGCTTCGCCTCGGCCTCGGCCCGCTCGGCCTTGAAGATCGCCCACGCTTGGGCATGCAGTCCGGCCAGCGCATCGGCGGCAGTCCGCACGACCGACCGAATGGGGGCTAGGTCCGTGCACTCGATATTCGCCTCGCTTCCTTCAAGGTGATCGATCAAGCGCGCGGCCGTCACCAGCATGTGCGTGTGCTCGTCGCAGTCGGACAAGATGCCGGCCAGCGGGCGCGAATGGTGTCGAGTTCGGCCGCCGCGTCGTCTGCGTTCTTGAGGCGATCGAGGACGACGCCCTTATCCAGATCGGTGCCCGCGATTTCCGCGAGGATAGGCGCGGGGATGTTCTCCCCGCGTTCGGCATCGCGCTGGACTGTCCGCTCAGACTGTCCGGTTTTGGTGGCGGCGTCGGCGGTGAAACGGTCGGCTATATCGTCGCCAACTTGGCGACGAGTTTCGTTATTCCTCCCGCCACCGCCATTGTTCGTCGCCTTCGTCTCAGGATGCAGCGCCTCGTAAGCCTCCTTCCGCCGCCGCGTGAACAACGCTCGTTCGGATTGCGAAAGGTTCGACCCGCACAGGTTCTCGTCGCACTCGGCTATGGTGGCGACTAGGTCATCCATTGCGACCACGACGGCGGGGATGTGTGTAGCGCCGCGCTGGACCATTGCTTCCAGGCGATGCAGCCCGCCGACCAAGATGTATCCGTCACGCGCCCGCGGTTCCGCCGTCACGGGCTGGTCGGGTATCCAGGCGGGGCGCACTTCATAGAGGCGCGCGGCCTCCGCGTGGAGACGTTCCAGTTCCTCCTGGACATGCTCCAGGGTGAACACCACGGCCACCAGGTCGTTGGTCTCCACCGGACTCCGAGAAATGTTCAGATGGTCCACGATCCGCGTGGCGCTGTTCAACTTCATGGTAGCGGAGGCGCACTCGTCCAGAATTAGGCCGATCGTGCGGGGGATGGTAGGCGTGTTTGTAGCTTCGGGCATGGACCCAACTCCTTGCTTGAGGTTAGGCCGGGCGGGAAGCCTTCACCCTTTCCGCTCGGCCGCGTCTCTGATATCAAGGTTCCGATGACAACGCAAGAAACCTTGATACCGCGAAAACGCAGAGGGCCAGCGCCTACGGGCCAGGGGGTTCCCGTGCTGGTGCGCCTTCACCCGGAACAGCTTGCCGCCCTGGACGCCTGGATCGAGTCGCAGCCGGACGCGCCATCCCGGCCGGAAGCGGTCCGTCGTCTGATCGCGGCGGCGTTGAAGGCCGAGAGGTCAGCTTAGGGCGCAACTCCAACCATGGGCAGCGACGGACCAACGAAGACAAGCGGCGCGCGGTGCTGCGGCTGATCCATGATGCGGAATGGTCGGCTTGGTCCGACCGGGAGATCGCGCGGCGATGTGGGGTCACCCATGAAACCGTCGGCAAGCTCCGCCCGGCGCCGCCGCGACCTGCGCCGATGCCCGATACTGGCGGAAACCGCCAGTATGAGAACCCCTACCCGGACCGGGTGGTTGAACTGGACCACGACCAGAAGCCCCGCACCTTCATCCACCCGAAGACCGGCAGGCCTGCCACGATGAACACGGCCAACATCGGCCGCACCCCTGCCCCGCCGCGTCCGGTAGCGCCAGCGCCGTGTCCGTTCACGTTTGATATCCTCTTGGTTCGGCCGGGATAATCAAGTTGGGGAGGCTTCAAACCCTCCGGATGGTCCCTCATTGGTAAATCGGCCCATCATCGCCTGAGGCTCGGCGGGTGCCCCCCCCGGGGGCTACCGGGCGCCTCGACCTTCCAGCGCCGCGACCTTGGCCTCCAGCGCCGCTATCCGGCCTTCCAGCTCCGCCAGCAGGGCATGGGTGGCCTCGTCCTGGGCGATCGCGTCACGGCGCCGCGTCTCCGACATATGCTCAGCCGTCCGCGCCTCGGCCCAAAGCTGGCACAGGGCCAGCCGCACCGCGCGATGCTGGCCCTGCGTGTAGCCAACCAATTTGCCCGGGTCGGGGCCGGTTTGGGCATAGCCGCGCAGCAGGGTGGGAACCTCGACCAGCGCCTCCCGAAAATACGCCTCGGAGCATTCGGCACGGTCTCCGCCGGTGCGGATCGTGCGGAGTGTGCCATCGGCGTTTCGCGTGGCTGGTGGGGGCGGAGCCTCGCGGGCTGGCTTGCCCGCCGTGCCCTGCAATGGCTCCGCCCCCTCGCCATCCGTCGCGGCCGGGGGAAGCCCCGACGAATCCTGTTTGGGCGCCATCAGTTCAACGTCCTCGGCGGCGGTGCCGGTTCCGGGGACTCGGCGGCGGCGTCATACCAAGCAACCCGGGCTTCCAGCACCGCGATATGCGCCCGCATGGCCGCGTTCAGTTCCTTCTGCGCGACGAACGCCCGCCATAGCGCGGCATACAGCACCGAGTCAGGGGCCGACGTCATTGCGGCCATGCCCGGCGCATCGCCGGCCCCTTCCTCATTCGCCGCGGCAAGGGCGCGCCCCGACGAATTCCGTTCGGTTACCATCCGTAGATGCCCGACGTATATGCAACCGCCGTGCTGCGACGCTTCACAAACCCCACGTCGAGAAGCATCCGCAACGCGACGCGGCCGGACTGGTAAAGGCTGGTCACCGGGTCCGCGGCGGTCGTCGAGACGATCGGAAGCGGCGTATCGCTCATATGCAATGTGGCTTCGCCGCTGGCGGCAATGTCCGGCTCGGGTCCGTAGGCGTGCAGGATGGCGAGCGGGTCCACCGCTATGACTGTATCGTCCGCGACTGCGATTGAAGGGAGGACCAGCGCGTTGATGTCGGTCCGCAGGGCGGTTGCAGCCGCGCGGCCGGGTCCGGTGACAAACGCCACCTGGCCGCTACCGCCAGCGCCGACGATCTCGGCAAGCTGTTGTAGGTCATCCCGGAAGGCGCCGGTCGTGGGGGTGGCGGTCACGTTGTAGAGCAGTCCAGCCGAGCTTGTGGCGGTCGCGGCGGCGGCCCCGAAATACACGCTATCGAGGCTCATGCTCGCGTCTTCAATCAAGATGCGGCGGAACACCAGCTCCGCGTTCGAGCGGCGCAACAGTTCGCGACTGCCGACCATGATAACGCCGAGCTTCCCGGGGACGATGTCCAGAAGTTCCAGGTTGGCTGACGCCGCCGGGATCGGATCGCCCTCGGATACCCAGCCGCGTGCAACAGGCCCGGCCGGTCGGTTCGGGAAATGGAAGCCCAGCGATGGCGCACCCGGCGGGATCGTCGCGGGCTTGATGCCCAGCGCCATCAACCGCGACGCCGCCGACATGCCCGCCAGGTCGGCGAGGAAGCTGCCCACCGCGGTCTGGACAAGCTGCGATGCCCAGCCGGAGGTTGTCGTGGTGCCGACGGGCACGGCGCCGCGGGTCACGATCGCCAGCGCGGCCTCATCGCCGGGATACCGTTTCTCTACTTCATCGCCAACAAACGTCCCGCCGCATCGGGCGGCGAACGTCGCAAACGCGGCGCGAACGAGGTTTTCCCCGGCCGAGGCAGCCGGGGCGGGGCGGAGGGGGATGGGTGGCTTTGTCATTTCCGCAGTATGGACGGCGCGGCCGGAAGGCTGTGTTGACGCGTAACGGAAATGTGCCGCTTGTGGATAGTTCCGGTCAGCGCGGGCCGGCTTTCCGTCCGCACTCAGGAAGCCGGCCATCGCCCATCCCGTTACGTGCCGCTTCGGACAGGACGCGGCGGATCGCATCGGCCACGGCGCGGCGATCCTCGGACGCCTCGGCCTCGATCCAGCGGAGGTTTAGCAGCAGCTCCACGATGGCGTGCGACACGATCACGGGCGCGACGACTTCGCCCTTCCCCTGCCGGCGCCGGTAGTCCCGTTGTCGGTCGGCCGGGGTCCGGGGGCGGGCCAGGCGGTTGGGGAGGCGGTCACCCACGGGAAATACCCCCCCAGGCTTTCCAGGACGCGTCACCGCGCCGGTCATGTCCAAGACGGGACACACGCGCGGCAAGGGCTGACAGCGTGTGTGGTGACATCATGACATCTGATGACGTCATTTTCTCTATACAGGACGTTCCGTGTGTGTGCGCGCGTGCACGCGTATAGGACTCTATAGGGGAAATGACGTCATCAGATGTCATGATGTCATGCCTCGGCATTTGACAGGACCCAAAACCGGCCATCCTTGTCCCGCTTCGCCTCCCACCCCAAGCGCTGAAAGATGGCTGTAATCCGCCGTTGCTCGACCGTCCCTTGCCTTGGCGTCTCAATGATCAGCGCCAGCCGCGCGACTTCATCGACCGTGGTCTTCGCCTTTCCCCGCAGCCAAACGGCAACAGGTTGCTCCCATATGTCGTGCTCGAACCGGGCGTCCTGCTCCGGCTTAATGTGCTCGTCTTCGAAGGTCCGATCGGGCCACCACTGATCCCCGCGCCGGTATGCAACCATCGCCTCCGCGAAAAGCTGGTCCCGGTCATGACGGAGCGCGTCAATGTCGATCGTGCCGACCTTCACCGGCCAGAACCGCCGGCCCCCGGTTTCGTCGCGCAAGTAGACGCTCCGGTTCGTGGTGCCGATGAACAGACACTGCCGATCCTCGACAACCTCCTTGCGGCCGAATTTTGGGGTGTAGATTTCCTTCCGTTGCGTGATGAATTTTTTGATGTCTTCCACTGCGGTTTTTGACATTGCCGACAATTCCGCAATCTCAATCAGCCACTTTCCGCGAAGGTGCATGGACAGCCGGACAGCATCACTGTTGCGGATGTCCGGCAAGCCGTCCGAGAACCATTCCCCTGCAAGCACCCCGCAAACGGTCGATTTCAAAGCGCCTTGCTGGCCCTCCAACACCATTACGTAATCACACTGGCACCCTGGCCGCATGATCCGCGCGACCATGGCAACGAGGAACATCTTGCCGATAGCGGCGGTATATTCGCTCGGGTCGGTGCCGAGGTAATAGGTCAGCCAGTGGCCTATGCGCGGCTTCCCGTCCCATTGAAGCGCGGCGAGATAGTCCCGAACCGGGTGGAACGCGGCTTCCCTGGCAACCATGTCGGCGGCCTGGTGCGCCACTTCGCGGCCAAGGCGCGCGATCGCCGCGTTTTGTATCCATTCCTGGACGGCTCCCACGTCCGCATCGGTCACAGGGCGCGGGGTGGTCACGGGCGACATGCGACTTCCGGGCGGCGTGCGCGTCACCAGAGCGGCCCGGGTCATTTCGTCATAGCTCAGCAGCCCGGCCAGTTCCGGCGCCCTACGCAGCGCCGTAGCGGCGTTGGCGAGGTTGGGAATGGGGTTGCCCTTGTCGTCATAGGCAAGGTCCGATGTCCAGCCGGCCGCCGGCGCGTCCTTCCCTGTTGGCCGCGGCTTCGCCTCCGGCTTCACCTCGATCGCGTCCCACATGCGGCCAGGTTCACGTTGCCCAGCCGCCTCACCCTTCGCGGCCATCCATTCGCTTGTGTGCGGGTTCAGGCGCAGCGCGGCGAGTGCATCGGCATAGGGGAACCCGGCCCGCTTCAGAACGGCCAGGACGGTGAACGCCTGCCCAGAACCCGACGTGTCGGAAATGCCGGCCCAATCACCATTCCACCGCTTCGCGAACCAAGCCTTCCCAGCGCAAGCGGCCGCTATCCGGTCAACAAGATCGGGTGCCGCGTCGCCAACTGCATCATTCAATTTGGACTTGTTCGGCGTCTTGGCGGTCGTCGTCGCCTTGGCCTTGCCGGCAAAGGCCGGCCCGGTCTCGGTTATCAGGGAGATAATGGTCTCGGTTGAGACGTGCCGGAAGTCGTGCGGCATCCCCGCAACAATATCCTCGGTGACGCAGAAATACCTGTTCCCGAGATGCAACTCGATCGCGGGCGGATGCTTTCCACCACCCCGCTTAAACTGCCTCCCAAACTTGGAACCCTTGCCCATCGCCTCGCGAAGCATGGGCCAGTCCGCCGTGGTGAACATGAAGTAGACCTTCGCGCCCGAGCCGCTCGGACTGATCTCGGTGTAGCTGTTGAAGCCGCCGATGATGCCCTTGGCCCAAGCCTCGATCTCTCCCGTTTCAGGATCACGGCACGCGTCCAGGTCGATCCCGCCGATGCTGCGCCCATAGTCCAGGTCGCAAAACTCAATCCCTACCCCAGCCATCGCGAGCGGGTTCGGTAGCTTTAGGTTCAAGCCCGTGGCCTCCCGACGGGTCAGCCACGGGCCAGCGTTTGCGCGCGCCATCTTGCCGATGGCGACATAGGGGACCTTGGTCGTGTCATCCCCGCGCTTTTCCGCCTGCCAAGCAACCTAGCACTTCTGACTGGATAGGGACTCCAAGCTGATAGGCTCGGGCTTGGTCTTGGCCGGGTCCGTGTCGATGATGCCCGGCGCGATCCCGGCCATGGGCCGGCGGGTGAACGCCTCCGGGGTGCCTACGGCGCCGCTCATGGCACCACCTCGCCCGAAATCCATTGATCGGCCCGGCCGGAAGAAGTATTGAAGGAGGACCGACCTACCTTCCATTCGCCCCCCGTTTCCGTGCCACCGGAGCGGGGGGTTTCATTTTCCGGAGGGGGCATCCCCCAGCACCGAGCAAGCAAACGCTCATGCATGCGGTCCGCGCGATCCGCGTAATGGTTGGCGTGCATCAAGCTGCCTTCCGGCCGTCCGATGCGCCCCGCCGCCGCGCCTCGTATTCCGCGATCTCTTTCTCCGTCCAAACCCGCGTGCTCGGCCCCAACAGGAAGCCGGGCGGGAAGCCCTGCGTCGCGATCCACCGCTGAAGCGTGGTCCGGTTGTTCACCACACCTCGGGTCTTCAGATCACTGAACCGAAGATATTGTCCGTCCATCAGAATGCCTCTATGGTCCGTCTACATGCCGGAACGTAATCTAATATGATTGGTCCGGCAAGACCACGGACCAAAAAAAACGGGCACAAGATGCGAGACGAACCGACCTATCCGCTGACGAAGGTCATGCAGGCCATCGGACTAACCGAGGACACGGTCACGACATGGACGCGGCGGGGATTGCCGGGGATCGAAATTGAAGCCTCCGGCCGTGGGCGCGGGCGGGAACGCCAGGTGCGGCTTTCAGTCGCAATCCGGCTGGCCATTTTGCGCGCGGGTTCGGACGCGGGTATCGCCCTCAGGCAACTGTCGAATATGGCGGAAGTAGTGAAGGCCCTAGAATGGGATGACTTCAAATACAAATATGTAAGAATGAAACATTACTCGGATAGGAATGTATATTACCTTGCGGCGGACGACAAGGGTGACCTTTTGGAGCCGCCCGCGCCTGCTAGCCCGCTCGTCATGATTGAGATTGATGTGGGCCAGATAAAGGACGGTTTGCGCTCGGCCCTGGGGGAGCCAAAGGCCCCGCCCGCCGGCCAGACCTTGCGGCAAACCCTGGACTCCATCGCCGCGATACTCAACCCCGAGCAGCCCGCGCCCGCCGCGGCGCCTACGGCGAAGAAGAAGCGACGATCCCGCGCAGCCGCGCCTCCCAAAGAGTGAGGCATTCCAGCTTCTCCAACTGGTAGGTGTGCTGGTCATAGACCTTGTGCAGCCCCGGCCGGGCGTGTGCGATCACCAGTTCCCGCACCAGGTCCTGAACCGGCAGGGCGGAAAAGTGGGTTCGAACCGTCCGGCGCAGATCGTGAATTTTCCAGTTTTCAACGCCGCTGGTGCGGTCCAACCGAACCTTGGCTTTCGAAAAACCGTTCACCGCCTTGGCGCCGCTGGTGGTCGTGAACACGGCGTCGCCAAGGTTGAACCGGGGCAGCCCGGCCAGCAGAGCGGCGGCGTCCGGGGCAAGGGGGACCTCGTGCGATCGCCCTCCCTTCATGCGGGAAGCCGGAACCGTCCAAAGGTTCTTGCCCAGCGCGACCTCGGACCATGCCATGTCGGCAACTTCGCGTTCCCGCTGTCCGGTCAGGATCAGCATGTGGAATAGCGGCCCATACGGATACCCTAGGCCAGCCGCCGCGCCCCACACCGCCCGCAGTTCCGCGTCGGTCAGGACGCGTTCCCGCGCCTCCCTTGTGCCGATCAGATCCCGGGGCCGGAGCCGCTCAACCGGGGATGCCTCTATGCCGAATTCATGGGTCCCGATCGCCCACGAGAACATGCGGCGCAGGTAGCCCAGAGCGTTGTGGGCCTGGTATGGCGCCCCGCGCTTGACGATGTCCCGCACCGCCTCCGCGACTTCCTCCGGCCGAACGTCTCCGATCGGACGATCCCGCCAGCGTCGGACGAATTCCCCCTCGATGCTTCGCCGCGCGTCTACTGCCTTCCGGAGCGTGCTTGCATGACGGTCCAGGAATTCCGCGGCGACCTTCCCGAAGGTGGTCACCTCCTGACGGCGCGCGGCGGCCCGCTGACGGGCTTCCTCGGTCCTGGGGTCAATGCCTCGCTGGATCAGCGCCAGCCATTCCCGCGCCCGCTGACGCGCCTGGTCGAGGCTGATCTCGCCATAGTCGCCTAGCGCGCGGCGGGTCGGGTTCTTGGGGTTCGCCGGGTAACGGGCGATCAGGACGAAACTACGATGCCCGGACGCGGCAACCCGGACGGCCAGCCCTGGCACCAGGGTATCCTGGTAATCGCGCCGGCCAGCGTCCGGCTTGACCTTCGCCGAGGTAATGAACCTGTCCGTCAACGTAACCCGCGCCATACCGGTTGCTCTCCCTCGGGGCAACATCGGGGCAACAGATTTGCCCGTCAACTGGTGTTATCTGGTGTTATGTCATGTTCGAACCAACCCCCGAAAATTGGTGTAATACGGCCATTTTTCCGCTTCTCAGGTTGCCTCTGATGACGCCATGTTTTGCCGGAGCAATCGGCTGTTAACCGATTGGTCGTAGGTTCGAATCCTACCGCCCGAGCCACTATTTCATCGAAATCAGTGGACAGCAGGCCGCCTCCAACCATTGATCCCGCCAAGGCATCGCTTTCCGGCTCAAGGTGCGTTCAGGCGCACTGCCGAGCGTGCGGCGGGACGAATCGCCAGCATTGCCAAGGAAAGCGATGATAGCGGCCGGTCTGTCGACAACCGACTTCCCGTGCCCGTGCGGGACGCCTTTTGATCCAGCACCACGCCGCCATTGCCGTGTGCGCGACAAAACGCGGCATCGCCTTCGCCGGGTCACGGACGTCGGAAGCCGGATATTCCGGATTAATCGGCGACGTCACGGGGTGAATGGATTGGGGGGCCGGAGGATGGTGGGCGCGACAGGGATTGAACCTGTGACCCCCGCCGTGTGAAGGCGATGCTCTACCGCTGAGCTACGCGCCCATCCTCGCGAGGCGCAGGAGTTAGTCGTCCGCCCCCGCCTCTGTCAAGCCGATCATCCGGCTTTTCTCCACGGCTTTTCCCCAGGTCAGAAGTCCAGGTTCGCGTAATGCGGCGCGGCGACCGCGCCCTGGACCCGATCCGTCAGCATCGGCCGGAAGCTGGGCCGGGATTTCATCCGCGCGTACCACTCCTTCGCGGCGGGCGAGACATTCCAGTCCACCTCTCCCATGAAATCGAGCGACGACAGATGCGCCGCCGCCGCGAAATCGGCCAGGGACAGGACGCCGCCCGCGAGCCATTTCCGAGTTTCGGCCAGCCAGCCGATATATTCCAGATGGTAGCGCAGGGCGGTGTAGCCGGTGCGGATCGCGGCGGGATCTGGATTGCCCCGCCCGGCCATCCGCCGCATGTATTTCTCGCCGTAGAGGTTGTTCGTCACCTCATGCGCGAACTTGCCATCGAACCAGGCCGCGAGCCGCCGGATCTCGACCCGTTCGGCCAAGGTGCGCCCCATCAGGCCTGTGTCGGGATACGCCTCATCAAGGTATTCGCAGATCACCGTCGAATCGGGGATGACCAGGCCGTTGTCCTCAATGAGCGTCGGGACCGTGCCAGCCGGATTCAGTTCGAGGTAATCATCGCGCCGCTCCCACGGCCGTTCCAGGCGCGGTTCGAACGGCAATCGCTTCTCGGCCAGCACAAGGCGGACCTTGCGACAGTAGGGCGACAGCGGAAAATGATGAAGGACACGCATCGCCAGCGGTTATGGCACCATGATTCGCGTCGCGCCAAGTGCCTCTGCTCGGCGCGCGACTCGGCCGGGGCCCGGCCGAGCGCGGCGCACCGGCTAGGCTTCGCGCGCGGCCGGCACCGGGCGGCGTCCACCGCCCGGCAGAAAGCGGCGCAGATAGGCCGGCACGATCAATTCCACCGGCGTCGGCACGATATCCAGCGCCGCCAGTCCGGGAACGCCGGCCGAAGCGACATTGTCCCGTTGCAGCAGCAGCAGTTGGTCGCGCGTTAGCGGCTTGCCCGGGATCAGCTCCATCACCGCAGCCTGCATGCGCGCGATGCACATCGGCACGTTGACCAGCGTCTTGTCGCGCCCGGTCTGGGCCAGGATATAGGCCATCAGCTCCCGCATCGTCCAAACCCGCGGGCCGCCGAGCTCATAGGTGGCGCCGACGGCGTCCGGGCGGGCAATCGCGGCCATCACCGCATCGGCCACATCGCCCACGTAGACGGGCTGGAACTTCGTCGCACCCGCGATCACTGGCATGAACGGCGCGAGGCGAGCGATCGCGGCAAACCGGTTGAAGAAATGGTCCTCGGGGCCGAATACCACCGAGGGGCGCAGGATCGTGGCGCCCGGGAAGGCCGACCGGACCGCCTGTTCGCCGGCGGCCTTGCTTTGCGCGTAGTCACTCGGGCTAGCGGCGTCGGCGCCGATCGCGGAAAGATGCACCAGCCGCCCCACCCCGGCCGCGGCGGCGAGGCTGGCGACACGAGCCGCGCCCTCGGCCTGCACCGACTGGAATCCGGCCCCACGCGATTCGGACAGGATGCCCACCAGGTTCACGACGACATCCGCGCCCGCCACCGCGTTGGCTACCGAGGCGTCGTCGGTGACGCTCGCATACAGCGGGACCACCTGCCCCACGCTGCCCATCGGCTTAAGGAACAACGCCGCCTCCGGGTCGCGCACCGCCACCCGCACCAGATACCCAAGCTGGGCCAGGCGCTTGACCACATACCGCCCGATGAAGCCCGAGCCGCCAAAGACCGTCGCCACGCTGCGCGTCGTCATCGCGATCACCGCTCCCGCATTCAAATCACGCCGTTATTTGTCACTGCCGGCCGTCGGGCGCCATGGGAGAAATGTAGGACGGGCGGAAAAATCATCGCCTGGGGTCGAACGCCTGTTGACGAGGCTCCGGCTGGCCGCTACATGCCGCGCCCTACCCGCACCCTTGGAACCGCGATGGTTGGTTTCTCGGGGCCTGTTGCCCAGGTGGCGGAATTGGTAGACGCGCAGGTTTCAGGTACCTGTGGCCGAAAGGTCGTGGAAGTTCGAGTCTTCTCCTGGGCACCAACAACACATGAGAATCACACAATTCATGGCCGGCGCGACAATCCACCTGCACCGGCATGACCTGCCCGATGGCCTGAGCCTCGGCAAGGTCGTCGCCGTCGATACCGAGACCATGGGGCTCAACCCGCATCGCGACAGGCTTTGCCTGGTGCAGATGTCGGCGGGCGACGGCCATGCCCATCTGGTTCAGTTGATTCCGGTGTCGCTGGGCGGCCGCGGCTATGATGCCCCGAACCTGCGCGCGATGATGGGCGATCCGGACGTGGTCAAGCTCATGCACTTCGCGCGCTTCGACGTGGCCGTGCTGCAGAACGCCCTGGGCGTGACCGTAGCCCCCGTCCGCTGCACCAAGATCGCCGCCAAGCTGGTCCGCACCTTCACCGATCGCCACGGGCTCAAGGACCTGTGCAAGGAACTGGTCGGCGTCGACCTGTCCAAGCAGCAGCAGACGTCGGACTGGGGCGCCGTGGACCTGACCAGCGAACAACTTGCCTACGCCGCGTCCGACGTGCTGCATCTGCATGCGCTGTGGGCAAGGCTGGAGGCGCTGCTGGTCCGTGAGGGCAGGTTGGAGCTGGCAAAGGCCTGCTACGACTTCCTGCCCGCCCGCTGCCGCCTCGACCTGCTCGGCTACGAGGACCCGGATCTGTTCGCGCACTGACGCGGGCGGCGCATCAACCCTTCCTTCACATCTTGTCCCCAAAATGGAAAAGCCGGCGGGAATGAGCCCGCCGGCTAACCACTGGAGGACAGAGAGATGATGCACCATCTCCTCATCCTACTGTTGATCGTGGTGATTCTTGGCGTTGAAGTCAAGTTGACCATCGGAAAACGGTAGGGGTGGGGCCGGTCCGTTCGCGGGCCGGCCCTCCACCAGCGGGACAAGCAGCGGGACTGACAGGTGGGGTCCACCGAAAACCTCGCCCCAAGACACGTTTGGTTGACCCTGGACGCCACGCGGGGCCATAGAACGGCAGTCGGCGCCATCGCGGTCGCCGGCCTGTTTCGGAACACACCACTTGCCGCAGACCCGCCTTCGTGCCCCACCGCCTGACGACGCCGATCTGGATGTCGCGCGCGCGGTCCTGCGCACCGAGGCCGCGGGCCTGACCGCGCTCGCCGACAGCCTCGATGACCGGTTCGCCCAGGCCGTCGATCTGCTCGCGGCCGCCAGGGGGAGGATCGTCGTTTCCGGCATGGGGAAATCAGGCCATGTCGGGCGCAAGATCGCCGCGACCCTCGCCTCCACCGGCACCCCGGCCCTGTTCGTTCACCCCGCCGAGGCGTCGCACGGCGACCTGGGCATGATCGTCCCGGGCGACGTCGTGCTGACCCTGTCGAATTCCGGCGAAACCGCCGAACTCGCGCATCTGGTCGCGCATGGCCGCCGCCATGGCATGCCGCTGATCGCGATCACCACCCGCGCCGAATCGTCGCTGGCCAAGGACGCCGACATCGCCCTGCTGCTGCCCGCGGCGGCCGAGGCCTGTCCGAACGGGCTCGCCCCCACCACATCCACAACCATGCAGATGGCACTGGGCGACGCGCTCGCGGTTGCGCTTTTGACCCGCCGCGGCTTCACCGCCGCCGATTTCAGCCGCATCCATCCCGGCGGCAGCATCGGCGGCAAGCTGCGCCGGGTGCGGGAACTGATGCACGCCGGTGACGACATGCCGCTGGCCCCGCCCGACATGCCCATGGACCGGGCATTGCTCATCATCACGGAAAAGCGCTTCGGCTGCCTGGGCGTCACGGATTCGCACGGTCGCCTGGCTGGCATCGTCACCGATGGCGACCTCCGCCGCTCCATGGGACCCGACCTGCTGTCACGCAATGTCGCCGACCTGATGACAAGGTCGCCGCGCACGATCGGTCCGGACGCGCTGGCGGCCGAGGCCCTGCACGTCATGAACGCCCGCGAACGCCCCGTTACCGCCCTTTTCGTCGTCGATCCCGACGGCGCGCCCCTCGGCATATTGCATATCCATGACCTGCTGCGCGCGGGCCTGGCATGAATGCGCGCAGCATGAGCCTGCCTCCCACCGCTCCTGGCACGCCGCCCTCCGGCAGGGAAAGCCGCAGCCGGCTGATCGACGCCGCGACCTCCCGCCTGCGCCAGGCCCCCGCCGCCCGCGCCCTGCTGCGCCGCCGCATCACCATCCGGCTGACAAAATGGCTGCTGCCCGCCGCCGCGCTCGCGCTGCTGACCATCATTGCCATTTGGCCGGAATTCGACCGCGCGACGGAGCGCGCGCGCATCAGCTTCCGGCGCATCGCCGCCGAGATCGAGGGTGCGACCATGGTCGAGCCGCGCTATCGCGGCGTCGATCAACGCGATCGCCCCTATACCGTCACGGCCGAACGCGCCCGCCAATCCTCGCAGGATCGGATCGACATGGTCGCGCCCAAGGCCGATATCACGATGGAGGACGGGCGCTGGCTCATGTTGCAGTCCCGCAAGGGTGTCTATATCCAATCGACCGCACAGGTTGACCTGTCGGACAACGTGATCCTGTATCGGGACGACGGGACCACCATGACCACCGCCTCCGCCTCGGTCGATCTCAAGGCAGGCGCCGCCGCCAGCGACGACCCCGTGCATGTCGAAGGCCCGTTCGGCACAATCGACGCCCAGGGCTTCACCGTCACCGACAAGGGCGCCGCCCTGAATTTCACCGGACCGGCCACCGCCGTCCTGAACGGAGCCTCCCGTTGATCCGCTGGGTCCTCGCCGCGCCGCTGCTCTGCTCCCTGTTCGCCCCCTTGCCCGCCCGCGCGCAGGGGCTGGACCTGTCACAGGGCGGCCCGATCGCCGTCACCGCGCGTGACGGGATCGAGTGGCGCCAGGCCGAACAGCAGGTCATCGCGCGCGGCAACGCGAAGGCCCAGCGCGACAACGTCACCGTCACCGCCGACCGCCTGATCGCCTGGTACCGCAAGAAAGCCGACGGCACGACGCCTGCCGCGAAACCCGCCGGCGCCCCAGGAATGGACGGCGCCCGGGGGATGGACAGCGCCCGGGGGATGGACAGCGACAGCGCCGGGACCGAGGTCTATCGCCTGCAGGCCGAGGGCAATGTCCGCATCTTCACCGACAGCGAACAGGCGCTCGGCGATCGCGCGACCTATGACGTGGACAGCGCCGTCCTGGTCATGACCGGGCGCGACCTGCGCCTGATCACGCAGAATGAGGTCCTGACAGCGCGCGACAGCCTGGAGTACTGGTCCCAGAAGCGCATGGCCGTCGCTCGGGGCGGCGCCGTTGTCCTGACCAATGACGCGCGCCGCATCGCCGCCGACACGCTGGTGGCCTATACCGCCGACGCGCCGGCCACTCCCGGAACGCCGCCGCCCACCAAGCCCGCGCGCCCCGGAGGCGCCCCGGGTGAAACCGAGGCCCCGAACACCGGCAAGCTTGAAAAGGTCGAGGCCTATGGCAACGTATCGATCCGCACACCAACCGACATGGCGACCGGAGATCGCGCGATCTACGTGCCGGACATCGGGATCGCCCGCCTTGGCGGCTCGGTTCGGATCACCCGCGGACAGAACCAATTGAACGGGGCCCAGGCCGTGGTGAACATGAAGACCGGCGTCGCCCGCCTGCTGGGCACGGACACCGACCGGGTGCAGGGGTTGGTGCTGCCGAACGATCCATCAGGACGCGCCGTGACCGGCGATCCCGCCCAGGCGGCGACCCAGCCCGCCCAACAGGCCCAGTGATGCCGGATCAGGGACCCCGCGCCGAAACCACCCCTCGCGGCAAGGCCTTGCCCGGCGGTCTCGCCGCGCAGGGCGTCGGCAAGACCTATCGCCGCCGCCCGGTCGTCCGTAACGTTTCCATCACCCTCCAGCGCGGCGAAGCCGTGGGCCTCCTCGGCCCCAACGGCGCCGGCAAGACCACCACGTTCTATATGATCGTCGGCCTGGTCCGCCCCGACACCGGTTCCATCAGCCTCGACGGCGCCGACATCACCTCCCTGCCGATGTACCGGCGCGCGCGACTGGGCATTGGTTACCTGCCGCAGGAGGCAAGCGTGTTCCGCGGTCTGAACGTCGAACAGAACATCATGGCGGTGCTGGAGGTCGTGGAACCCGACCCCGATACCCGCGGCTTGATGCTGGACGAACTGCTGGCCGAGTTCGGCATCGGCCACCTGCGCCGCACCCCGGCCTTGGCGCTGTCGGGCGGGGAGCGGCGGCGGGTGGAGATCGCCCGCGCCCTGGCCTCCCAACCCTCCTACATGCTGCTGGATGAGCCACTGGCCGGCATCGACCCGATCGCGGTCGGCGAAATCCGCGACCTGGTCGGGCACCTGAAGGATCGCGGCATCGGCGTGCTGATCACCGACCATAACGTGCGGGAAACATTGGGCATCATCGACCGCGCCTATATCCTGCACGACGGCCAGGTGCTGATGGAGGGCAGGCCGGAGGAAGTCGTCGCGAATGAGGACGTGCGCCGCGTCTACCTGGGGGAACGTTTCAGCCTCTAGAGCATGATCGGCCTGAGCGTAAACGTCACAGGCCGTGAATGATGCGATCAAACAAAGAGCTAGATCCCGGTCAAGGACCGTAATCATCCGTCATCGCATCGCGATGGTTCGACCGTCCAACCTACGTTACAAATCAAATCACTGCCACCGATGCCGCGGTCCCGGGCACCCCGTCCGCACCCACCGGCCTCGCACAGGAGCATCTGGCCCGTGGCAACCAAATCCCTCGACATCCTCGGCCTGCGGCTGTCCCTGTTCGGCGACCAGCGGCGTGTCGGCATCGAGATGTCATCCCGCCTGCCGCAACGCCCCGGGACGAACCAGGCTCCGAACCCGCCGCACCGCCGCCGGTCATGGGCACCAGGCGCGATCCCGCGGTGGACGCGATCGGCTGGTACCATACGATCGACCTCGGCGATGGCATCGTCACGCCGGGCTACTACGATCACCGCCCCATCCTGCATCATTACGCATTGCCGGCGCGCCTCGACGGCCTGCGCGTGCTCGATATCGCCGCCTTCGACGGGTTCTGGTCGTTTGAGTTCGAACGCCGCGGCGCGGCCGAGGTCGTGGCGCTCGACATCGCGCAGGCAAGCGAACTCCATCTCGCCCCCAAGGTCCGCGCCGGCATGACCGAGGAGGACCTCAACCGCTCCTTCGGGGCCGGTTTCGCCATGGCCCACACGCGCCTCGGGTCCAAGGTCCGGCACGTGCATTGCAGCGTCTACGACGTCTCCCCGGAACGGCTCGGCCAGTTCGATATCGTGCATTGCGGCGACCTGCTGCTGCATCTGCGCGACCCGGCGCTGGCCCTGACCCGCATGCGCGAGGTGACCCGGGGGCATGCACTGATCTCCGAATGCATCTTCCCCGATCTCGACAGGCATGACGCGCCGCTGATGTCATACGAAGGCGGGCATTCCGAGAACATCTGGTGGCGCTATGGCGCCCGCGCCTTGGACCGGATGATCGCCGACGCGGGGTTCTCCGTCGTCCACGAACAGGCCCGCTTCCGCTATGGCCCGCGTGGCGCACCGGCCACCATGTGGCACAGTGTGACCCGCGCAACCGTCTGAAACAGGACGGCGCACGCTCTAGCACGCTTTTTGCATCCGAATTGAGTAATTCCAATTGACCTGGGCCGGCGCCTCCCGATAATCGGGATCATGGCGATTGCCCCCCGTCTTGACCTTCGTCAAAGCCAAACCCTGGTAATGACGCCGCAGTTGCGGCAAGCGATCCAACTCCTCCAGTTTTCCAACATCGAGGCCTCGGCCTTCGTCGAGCAGGAGCTGGAGCGGAACCCGCTGCTCGAACGCGACGAACGCCCCGATATGCCGGACACCGAGCGCGCCGCGCTCGACCAGCAGACGATTGCCAACGTTACGCCAACCGACTCCTCCGACGCCGCCCGCGCCGATGTCCTGCCGACCGAGGCCGCGGCGCCGCTCGATGTCGACTATTCCAATACCTACGACGCCGGCGGATCGGCCGATGGCGGGCCGCCAAGCAGCCGCATGGAAGGTCGCGGCGGCAGCTTGTCGTTCGAGGGGGATGAGCGCGGCATCGACGACATCGCCAATGAACGCCCGCCGTTGCGGGAATATCTCGGCGAACAATTGCGCCTCAGCTTCGAGGACCCGGTCGATCGCATGATCGGTGCCCATCTGATCGCCCTGCTCTGCCCCGCCGGCCGGCTGACCGCCGACCCGGCCGCGATCGCCACCGCAATGGCCCTGCCGCTTGAACGCGTCGAGCATGTGCGCGGGATCATGATGCGCTTCGACCCGTCGGGCCTGTTCGCCCGTGACCTGCGCGAATGCCTGAGCGCGCAGCTGGCCGAGAAAAACCGCCTCGATCCCGCCATGGCCACGCTGCTCGACAATCTCGACCTGCTCGCCCGCCGCGATCTGAAACGGCTCATGACACTCTGCGGTGTCGACGCGGCCGACCTGACCGACATGATCGCGGAAATCCGCGCGCTCGATCCCAAGCCGGCCGCGTCATACGACGGAGAGGTGGCACCGCCAGTGGTGCCCGACCTGCTGCTGCGGCCGGCCGCCGATGGGTCCTGGGTGGTGGAACTGAACCCCGAAACGATGCCGCGCCTGCTGGTGAACGAACGCTTCTATGCCCAGATCGTTCCCAACGCGAAGCGGGAGGACAAGACCTTCCTGACCGAACGCCTGGCCAGCGCCAACTGGCTCGTGCGGTCGCTGCAACAGCGGGCGCAGACGATCATCAAGGTCGCGGCCGAGATCATCCGCCAACAGGACGCGTTCCTGCGCCACGGCGTCGCGCATCTCCGGCCGCTGATCCTGCGCGACATCGCCGCCGCGGTCGAATTGCACGAAAGCACCGTCAGCCGGGTGACCGCGAACAAATATTTGGCGACCCCGCGCGGGATCTTCGAGCTCAAATATTTCTTTACGACCGCGATCCAGGCCACCGACGGCGGCGACACCCATAGCGCCGAAGCCGTGCGCCACAAGATCCGCCTGCTGATCGAGGCCGAAGCCCCGCGAGAGGTCCTGTCCGACGACGCGCTGGTCACGATGCTGCGCGCGGATGGTGTGGATATCGCCCGCCGGACGGTGGCCAAGTATCGAGAGGCGATGCGGATTCCAAATTCGGCGCAACGCCGGCGGGACAAATCAGTCCCGGCGTGACAGCGGGCCAGCGTCCTCGACCCGTCCTCATTCGGTGCCATCCCGTCCTGGTCGAGGCCGCGCGATCGGAATTGCCAACAACCCCGCGGTCCATGCTAGTCCTGCCGTGGCGAACCGTTCTCGGGGCAATAATGGTTCGCGTTCAGCACGCCTGACACAGGTGGGAGCGGTTGTTTTGATCAGACAACAGGCCGGATTGGGAAGCGAAGCCACCATGCCATCAGGACACCCAGCGGCCACGGGGCGCGCGGCCCGCGCCCTTGGCACAATCTCGCGTTCGGCCATCCTCGGCGCCGTGGCCCTGCTGTCCTGTCTCGCGCCGGCCCAAGCCCAGACACAGGCGTCTCGCCCGCCCGTCGTCCTGTCGATCAGCGTCTCCCCGCACAGCCAGCCGATCGTCCGATCCATGCTTGACCGGGCCGCGGAGATCAGTCCCGGGCTGGCGCGGTTCGATATCCAGCCGGTGGAAGCGGCCACCGCCTTCAAGCAACTCTGCCAAACCGGCCGCCGAAGCGGCGCCCCGATCATCATCACGCCCCGGGCGCTACCTCCCAGCATCGCCAAGGACTGCGTCGCGAGCTGGCCAGTCCCGATCATCGGCGTGGCGCTGGGACGCACCGCCCTGGTCCTGGCCGTGCGCTCCGGCAGCCGCCCAACAGTCCTGACAACCCAGCAGATCTACCTCGCGATGGCGCGCGACGTGCCGGTCGGAGAGGAATTCCGCCGCAACACGGCCATTCGCTGGGCAGACGTCGATCCGACCCTGCCGCCGCAGGATATCCGCTTTCAGGTACCGTCCCGGGGCGACCACCGCCGCCACGAGTTTGAAATGCTCGTCTTGGAAGCCGGTTGCCGGAACGTGGACCAGATCAAGGGCATCTTCGAGGCCAGCCAGCGCACCGAGCGGTGTACCACTCTGCGGTACGACCGTATTCGGGAAATCCCCCACGAACTCGCGGTCCGCGCGTTGCTCGACGCGCCGCCCGGCACGGTCGGCGTCCTCGACTACAGGGAGATTCAGCGATCGAACGGCGCCCTGGTCGCGGTCGCGCTCGACGGCGTCATCCCGAGCCGCGCGACGATCCAGGAAGGCCTCTACGGCTTCACCTCCCCCCAGTGGCTCTATGCTCGGCCGGCGCAGGACGCCGGGCCGGACCAGGCCGCGCTGGATCGGGAAATCAAAAGCCTCATTGGCCTGGCCAAGTCCGAGGCCATGATCGGCCCGGGCGGCCTGCTGGAACCACAAGGCCTGATCCCCCTGCCCGACGATGAGCGCGCTGCCCAACGTGTTCGGCTGACAGCCCAGGAGGAATCGTACAGCCTGACCTGGCTGTCGAACTATCTCTTGTCGACGGTGACCAGCGTCTGGGACGTGCTGAGTGGAGTCGTCACCTCGCTGAGTTCCACCGACGCGGAGAGCGCGGTGGATCTGTCCAAGCTGATGGACACCGCCGGCTACAAGCTGGCCGAATTCGAGTCGGAACTGGGGCTGATCCCCGGCGCCGCCATGTCCTTCAAGATCACCCGGGAGATGTCGGAGGGCGACCGCGATTTCCTGGAGCGTGAATTGTACAAGGACGCCCGGGCGCGCCAGGGCTTCCGCTCCGCCCTGCAACGGCGGCTGATCCAGGCCATCATCGATACGAGTGAATCCAACGACTACCAGGTCACAAAGGTCGATATCACCTTGCTCCCCTTGCCGAACGTCAAGCTGACCATCGCGCCCAGGGGGAGTTCGGGATCGGAATCGGCCTCCGTGATGCGCGCGATCGAGCGGTTGCAGGAACGCCTGCCGGAAACGGTGCGCTAGGATGACCGCGCCCCTCCCCCGCCCCCGTTTCTTCCGCCGCCGAGCCTTCATGCTGTTGGTGGTGTTGGGACTGCTGGTGGTTGCCGCGTGGTCCGCCTGGCCGCCGAGCACGATGACGATCGAAACCGGGCCGGTCGGCGGCAGCTATCACCAAACCGCACTCCTCTACCGCGACGCTCTCGCTCGGCAGGGCATCACGGTCACGGTCAAGCCAAACCCCGAATCGATGGAGATCATCGACCACGTGGCGGCCCGCGGCTCGGGCGTCGATGTCGGATTCATCGCGCAGGACGTGAGCCACATGGCCGGAGAGGCCGTGGTGACGGTCGGGCAGGTCCAGTTGCAGCCGCTCTTCATCTTTGCCAGCGCCGATCTCGGCCGGCGCAGCGTGCTGGACAACCTGCGCGGCCGGCGGATCGTGATGCCGCCCGAGGACAGCGCGACCAGCGCCGCGGCGGTCAAGGTGTTGTCGCAATACGATATCACCGCCGAGAACACGTCGTTCACCTTCATGCTGCTGGCCGAGGCCGCCAAGCAGTTGCAGGCCGGGAAGTTCGACGCGGGCATCTTCATGCTCGCGCCCGAGAACGCGCTGATCAAGGCGCTGGCAGCTGACTCATCGCTGCGGCTGCTGCCGTATACCGAGGCGCGGGCGATCGCCAACCACCTGCCGTTCCTGCGCCCAGTCGTGCTGCCGCGCGGTATCTACAACATCGCCGACGCGATCCCGCCCTATGACACGCCCCTGGTCGCGGCGACGGTCGGGATCGTGATCAAGGAAGACCTGCATCCGACGCTGATCTATGCGCTGCTGGAGGCGATGCAGACCGTTCACCGGGCGCCAACCTTCCTGAGCGGGGCGGGCGAGTTCCCCACCTTGGCCGGAGCACAGTTGTCGGCGCATCCGATCGCGATGGATTACTACAAGTCCGGGCTGCCCTGGGTGTATCGCGATCTGCCGCCCTGGCTCGCCAGCATGGTCGATCGCTATGACACGATCGGCCTGGGACTGCTGCTGATCGGCACGGTGTTCGTCTTCATCGGCCCGATCACCGACATGCTGGGCACCATGGTGGAGGCCGTCGCGGTTGGCATGGTGCGCCGGGTCGATCGTTCGGCCACCCGGACAGGGCGGATCACGGCGGCGCAGATGCGGTCGCTACGTATCGCGCGACGGCTGCTGTACTGGGCGGACGCCGACCACGCGGCCTCACCGGTGATCACGGGGCTCATGGCGCGTGGCGTGGGGCCGTCCGGTCCGGCGGGATAAAGCGGCCGGTTGTCCTATGGCGCGCCCGCCCCGTACACCCGCGCCCGGGACAGATTGATCGCGCAGGCCTGCCCGATCGCCGGGGTCCAGGAATCCAGCGGCTGCAAGACCTCCACCACCCGGTCGGCCAGCATCAGCCGGATGCGCTTCAACGCCCCCGTCGTATGAACGCTGGTCACCCGCGCCGGGCCGGGATCAGCCAGCAACTCGATCTCATGCGGACGGATGAGCGCCGTCGCCGGCCCGCAGGGGCAGGTCGTGGCCAGCACGGCCTGGGGAACCGCCTCGATCGTCGCCTGCCCGCGGGAGACAACGCAGTCCAGCTTGATCGAGTCGCCCAGGAACTCATGCACGAAGGCCGAGGACGGGTGCAGGTAAAGACGGTCAGGCGTGTCCACCTGCTCGATCCTACCATCGCGCAGCACGGCGACGCGGTCGGCCATCTCCATCGCCTCAGCCTGGTCATGGGTGACGAAGATGCTCGTCAGCCCCATCCGGTCATGCAGGTCCCGCAGCCATATCCGCAGATTCCGCCGCACCTTCGCATCCAGTGCCCCAAAAGGCTCATCCAGCAACAACAGGCTCGGCTCGATCGCCAGGGCACGCGCCAGGGCCACCCGCTGGCGCTGCCCGCCCGAGACCTGGTCGGGGAACCGGTCCGCCAGTTCCCCGATGCCCATCAACTCCAGCAGGTCATGCGCCCGCTGGTCGATCACCTTCTGCGCCGGCCGCAGCTTCTTCGGCCGCACCTCCAGCCCGAAGGCCACGTTGCGAGCGACCGTCATGTGCCGGAACAGGGCATAATGCTGGAACACGAAGCCCACCCCACGCTCCCGCGCCGGAACGCCATCCATCGACTTGCCGCCGATCTCGATATGCCCCGAGTCCAGATATTCCAGCCCCGCCAGCGCCCGCAGCAGCGACGTCTTGCCCGAGCCAGAGGGACCCAGCAGCGCCAGGAATTCGCCGGTCTTGACGGAGAGGGAGATGCCGTCGATGGCCGCCACCGCGCCGAAGGACCGCTTCAGGTCCTGCAATTCAACATGCATATCAATGTCCTCCGCGACGCCGTCCGATCCGCCACTCCAACGCCGCCTTCAGGACCAGGGTCACGAGGGCGAGGAGCGACAGGACCGCGGCAATGGTGAATGCGCCAACCCAGTCGTAGTCGTTGAACAGGGCTTCGATCTGCAGCGGCATGGTCATGGTCTGGCCGCGAATATGGCCAGAGACGACGGCCACCGCCCCGAACTCTCCCATCGCGCGGGCGTTGCAGAGCAGCACGCCATACAGCAGCCCCCAGCGGATGCTGGGCAGGGTGACGCGCCAGAAGGTCTGCCAACCGGTGGCGCCCAGGGTCAGCGCGGCTTCTTCCTCCGACGCCCCCTGCTCCTGCATCATCGGGATCAGGGTGCGGGTGACGAAGGGGAACGTGACGAAGACGGTCGCCAGCACCAGGCCCGGGACGGCAAAGATGACACGCAGGCCGGCTTCCTCCAGCGCCTTGCCGAACCAGCCATTGGCGCCGAACAGCAGCACCCAGACCAGGCCGGAGATGACCGGCGAAACCGAGAATGGCAGTTCGATCAGCGTCATCAGCAGGCCACGGCCGGGGAACTGGAACCGGCCGATGCACCAGGCCGCGGCCACGCCACAGACCGTGTTCAGCGGCACGGCGATCAACGCCACCAGCAGGGTCAGGCCCACGGCGGATTGCGCGTCCGGTTCGGCCAGGGCCGCCAGGATCGCGCCCCCGCCCTTGGCAAAGGCTTCGACGAACACGACGGCCAACGGCAGCACCAGCAGGGCCACCAGCAGGACGATGGTCAGGATGATCAGGCCGAGGCGAACTGCGTGCCGTTCCTCGGTCGGGGTCACAAGGGTCGCGGTAGTGGCGGTCATGTGCGGCTCCGCATCCGGCGTTGCAGCAGATTGAGTCCCAGCAGGATGCTGAACGACACGATCAGCATCAGCAGGGCCATCGTCGCCGCGCCGGCATAGTCGTACTGCTCCAGCTTGATGACGATCAGCAGGGGGGCGATCTCACTCTTCATCGGCATATTGCCGGCGATGAAGATGACGGACCCATACTCGCCGGCACCGCGCGCGAAGGCCGCGCCGAAGCCCGCCAGCAGGCCGGGCCAGAGGGCGGGGAACACCACCCGCCACAGGGTTTGCACACGGGTGGCACCCAGGGTGGCGGCGGCCTCCTCGGCTTCGCGCGGCAGGTCGATCAGCACCGGTTCGAGCGTGCGCACGACGAAGGGCAGGCCGACAAACACGAGGGCGACGATGACGCCCAACGGCGTATAGGCGACCGTCACCCCCATGGGCACGAGCCAGGAGCCGATCCAGCCCTGCGGTGCGAACAGCGCGGTCAGGGCGATGCCGGCCACCGCCGTCGGCAGCGCCAGCGGCAGGTCGATCAGCGAATCGGCCAGGTTGCGGCCGGGAAACCGGTAGCGGACCATCACCCAGGCGATCAGCAGGCCCAGCGGCAGGTTGATCGCCGCGGCCAGCAGCGCGCCGCCGAAGCTCAGGCGGAGCGCGGCCAGAACGCGCGGGTCGGCCATCACCGCCCATATCCCGCTCAGGCCGAGCGTCCAGGGTTGCAGCGTGAGGCTGAGCAGCGGGATCAGGACGATGACCCCGATCCACGCCAGGGTGATGCCCAGCGTCAGCCGGAATCCCGGCAGCGCGGAGCGGGGGGAGGCGAGCGTCGTCACTTGCCCGGCGTGAAAATCTGGTCGAACTGCGCGCCGTCAGCGAAGAACTTCTTCTGCGCCTCATCCCAGCCGCCGAAATCCTGGATGGTCACCATCTTGACTGGGGGGAAGGTGGTGGCGAAGCATGCCAGAACCTCGGCGTTGCGCGGGCGGTAGAAGTGCTTGGCGATGACGGCCTGGGCTTCCGGGGTGTACAGGAACTCCAGATAGGCGGTCGCGGCGGCCCGCGTGCCCTTCTTGTCGACCACGCTGTCCACCACCGTGACCGGCGGTTCGGCGAGGATGCTCAGCGACGGGTACACAATCTCAAACGCGTCGGCGCCGAATTGCTTGCCCACCAGCCAAGCCTCGTTCTCCCACGCCAGCAGGACGTCGCCGAGGCCGCGCTGTGCGAAGCTGGTCGTGGAGCCGCGCGCGCCGGTGTCGAGGACGGGGACGTTCTTGAACAGCGCCCGCATGTAGGCATTCGCCGTCGCCGCATTCGCACCCGGCTGCCGCTCGGCCCACGCCAGGGCCGCGAGGTAGTTCCACCGTGCCCCGCCCGAGGTCTTGGGATTGGGCGTGATCACCCCGATGCCGGGCTTGATCAGGTCGGACCAGTCGCGGATGGCCTTTGGATTGCCCTTGCGGACCAGGAACACGATCGTGCTGGTGTAGGGGCAGGAATTGTCCGGCAGCCGCTTCTGCCAGTCCACCGCGATCAGGCCGCGCTTGGCGACGGTGTCGATATCGCCCGACAGCGCCAGGGTCACGACATCCGCCTGCAACCCATCCATCACCGCCCGCGCCTGCGCGCCGGCCCCGCCATGGGACTGGCTGATGGTCAGCCGTTCGCCTGACTTCCTGCTCCAGGCCGCGATGAAGGCGGGGTTGATCTCCCGGTACAGCTCTCGGGTGGGATCGTAGGAGACGTTGAGCAACGCCGTGTTGGCCCAGGCGGTTCCGCCGATCAGGCCGGATACGAGGGCCGCGGCGATGGCGGTCCGACGGGTGAGGACGGGGCCTTGCGGGCCCATGACGACTTCGGGATGGCGGATCGGCGGCGGGTTGCTCATCGCGGTATATCCCTGTATTCATATTTTATAACTGGGATATATATGATAAAAAGAAAGAGGCGCGTCAATGCAAAAACAACCTCCAGCCGGGAACCCGGGCTTCGGGTGCGAACCAAAGTTGTGGGATCAAGCGGCGGCGTTCGATGACGCTTCTGGCTGGTTGAGATTGGCGGGTGCCGACGGCCTGTCGGCCAGCGCCGCCCAATAAGCGTCCCAGTCCCGGTTCAGACGATTGATCCGCAACGC
>CAMCDA010000026.1 GCA_945873195.1 Asaia bogorensis | reverse complement strand
CTGGTCGTCCGGCGCAACGCCGATTTCGGCCCGCCGACCTGGCTCCAGGCCATCGTCAGCGTCCTCCTGTTCTATGCCACCCTCGCGACATCCGGCCTTTTGCTGCTGGTCGCTTTGTTCACCCCTCGCAAGCGGGCGCTGCACGATATGCTCAGCGGCCTCGTGGTCATCCGCGCCGAATCACTGGAGGCGTTGACCCAGGCCGACGCCTACTGGAACATGGGCAACGGTTCGTATCCACGACAGCATGGGTCATGACCTACAAGCCGCCACGCCGCCCGCAGTTCTTCTACACGACCGCGCCCCTGCCCTGCCCCTATATCGCGGGCCGGACGGAGCGGAAGGTCGTGACCGAGATCACCGGTCCCGAGGCCGACCATCTGCATGACCGCCTGTCGCGCGCCGGGTTCCGTCGCAGCCACAACATCGCCTATGCCCCGGTCTGCCCAAGCTGCCAGGCCTGCATCCCGATCCGCGTGCCTGTCGCCACCTTCCAGCCCGGCCGCACCTTGCGCCGCATCGAAAAGGCCAATGCCGACCTGGAAGCGTTCGAGGTCCCGGCCCGCGCCACCACCGAACAATTCCAGCTGTTCCAGCGCTACCAACAGACCCGCCACGGCAGCGGCGACATGGCGACCATGAGCTTCTACGACTACCGCGCCATGGTCGAGGACACGCCGATCGACACCTTCATCGTCGAATTCCGTGATGCGGGAGACCGTCTGGTCGGCGCCTGCCTGACCGACCGCCTCGGCGATGGCCTGTCCGCCGTCTACAGCTTCTTCGCCCCGGGGATGGAGAAACGCTCCCTCGGCACCCAGGCAGTGCTCTGGCTGATCGGCCATGCCAGGACCTTGGGCCTACCGCACGTCTATCTGGGCTATTGGGTGCCCGAGAGCCGCAAGATGGCCTACAAGGCCCGCTTCCGCCCCGCCGAGATCCTGTCCGGCGGTACCTGGCGCATGCTGACCGACGGCGACCGGACGGACCTCGTGCCGGCCGATCAGGAACTGGTGCCGGAATCCACCTGCTGATGCCCGCCGAACCCGACTGGCTGCTATGGGCGCGGGAAATCCAGGCGACGGCGCAATCCGGCCTCGCCTTCAGCCGCGATCCCTATGACCTCGACCGCTACCGCGCGCTGATCAGCCTCTCCGCCCGCATTATGGCGGATCACACGACCGCCGACCTGACCCGGATCGAGACCCTGTTCCAGGAGCAGGCCGGCTACGCCACCCCCAAGCTCGGCGTGCGCGCCGGCGTGTTCGACGCCGAGGGCCGCATCCTGATGGTGCGCGAAACCGCCGACGACCACCGCTGGACGCTCCCCGGCGGCTGGGCCGACGTGAACCAGACCGCCGCCCAATCCGCGGTGCGGGAGGTATTCGAGGAGTCCGGCTACCACGTCCGCCCCATCAAGCTCGCCGCCGCCTGGGACAAAGCCTCCCAAGGCCTCACGCTCGGGCCCTTCTCCACGACGACGCTGTTCTTCGTCTGCGAATTGGTGGGCGGGGAGGCGACGACCAGCCTGGAAACCAGCGGCAGTGCCTGGTTTACCGAGGACACGATCCCCACCAACCTGTCCGAGCGGCGCAACAGCCCGCGCCAGATCGCCCGGATGTTCGCCCATTGGCGCGATCTGTCGCTGCCGGCGGAGTTCGATTGATCACGCCCCGTCGTGGTTGGTGTTCGGCATCGAGGTGGCGATCCTGACCGGACCGGACGGCCACCCCGTTGTCGTGCCGATGGGTGTTACCCCTTCTTGACGTTCCAGAAGACGATCGAGGGTCCCTTGAGAATCCCCGTGATGTTCTCCCGCCACGCCGACGACTGGACATAGCGGCCGAGTGGCACGAAGGGCACGGTTTCGTAGGCGCGCAGGACGTAGTCGCGTTCCAGTTTGGTCTGCTCCACCGGGTCGGACAGGCCGAGCCATTCGTCGTACATGCGTTCCGTTTCGGGATCCTCGGGCCAGCCGAAGAAGGCGTTCTTGCCGTTGCCGCGCATGAACATCGCAACCAGTGGAGAGCGCATTTCGGCGACGGGCGTCACGGTCGGGAACATCGACCAGCCGCCTTCGTTCAATTGGCCGCGATTGTTACGGCGTGTCTGCACCGTGCCCCAGTCCATCGGCTGGGCGTCGATATTGAACCCGGCATCGATCAATTGTTGGGTCACGATCAAGCTGGCCGGGTTGTAGAAATTATGCTCGGTCGCGTGCAGCAGCGTGAGTTTCTCCCCCTTGTAGCCTGCGGCTTCGAGCATCTTCTTCACCTCGGCCGGGCTTTTGCGGGCGCTGACATTCTCGATGCCCGCGTTGTCGACCTCGGGCCGGCCGGTCCACATGAAGCCTTGCGGGACGAACCAGTTTTCCGGATCGCCGCCCATGATGGCGGTCATCACCTCCTTCTGGTCGATCGCGGCCATCATCGCGCGCCGGATCGCCGGGTTCGATGTCGGCGCGGCCATGTGGTTGGGCCGGAGCGCCATGATCTGGCCATAGGTATCAAGATGTCCGGTCTTGATCCCCCGCGCCTTGCGCAGGTTGCCGATCAGGTCGGGCAGCGGGATTTCGATCCAGTCGACCTCTCCGGTCATCAGCGCGTTCATCGCGGTGCCGCCATCGGGGATCATCAGCCACTCGACGCGATCAACGAACACCTGGCGCCCGCCGGCGGTCCAACTGGCGGGTTCGTTCCGGGGCACGTATTTCTCGTTCTTCTCGAACACGGCCTTGCTGCCCAGCACGTGTTCCTTGTGCACGAAGCGGAACGGGCCCGATCCGATCGCCTCGGGGATCTGCTTGAACGGATCGGTCGCGGCCAAGCGTTCCGGCATGATGACCGGCGGGATCGTGACCTTCGACATCAATTCCGGGAAATGCGGAAACGGCCTGTTCAGCCGCATCACGACGGTGCGATCGTCCTTCGCGACCATTTCGTCCATCCGCAGCCCGAGCGTCACGCCGGCCGGATCGCGTTTCATCCATCGCCCGAGGGAGGCGACGACATCGCGCGCCAGGACCGGCGTGCCGTCGTGGAACATCTGATGTTCCCGCAGCTTCAGGGTCCAGAGCTTGCCCCCATTCTCCATCAGCCCGCCTTCGAGCATCTGTGGATGGGGGTTCAGGTTTTCATCCCGGCCATACAGTGTCTCGAACACCATGAAGCCGAGGTTGCGGACGATCTGCGCGCTGCTCCAGACCGGGTCGATCGTATTGAGGATGGCCTGTGGCACGACGCGCAGGACCTTGGCCTGCTGGGCGATGGATGGTCGAGCGAGCGGGATGGTGGCGGCGGCGGTGAGAAGGGTACGGCGTTTGATCATGGTCATTTTCTCCCTGGTGCCTTGCGGCTTGGTGCCTTTTCGGCGTTATCCAGTTTGACCCGATCGTCCCGTCACCGCGCGCCGCGGCCCATGCCGCTTGTCAGGTTTTCCTGACGTTCCAGAACACGATGGACGGTCCTTTCAGGACACCTTGCAGATTGTCCCGCCAGGCGGAGGTTTGTCGATAGCCGCCCAGTGGAATGAAGGGCAGCGTCGCGAACGCCTGGAGCTGGTAGTCACGCTCCAGCCTGATCTGTTCGGCCGGGTCCGATGTCTCCAGCCAGGTGGCATAGAGGGATTCGATCTTCGGATCGTCGGGCCAGCCGAACCAGGCATCCTTGCCGTTGCTGCGGATGAAGTTGGCCAGCAGCGGGTCCGTATAGTCGGGAAACGGCGCGACACTGGGAAACAACGACCAGCCGCCCTTTTCCACCGGCTCCTTGCTGATCCGGCGCGCCTGCACGGTGCCCCAGTCCATCGGCTGGTTGTCGACGTTGAAGCCGGCCTCCCGCAGTTGATGGCCGATGATGGAGGCGGAGGGGTTGTAGAACGTGTGCTCGGTCGCGTGCAGGATGGCGATCCGTTCGCCCTTGTAACCCGCCTTGTCGAGCATGGCCTTGAGTTCGGCCTTGCTGTGCCGCTTGCGGACCAGATCGAGGCCGGCTTCGCGGACCTCCGGGTGCGGGCTGCGGAGAAAGCCGACATCGGTGATCATGTTGGTGGGATCACCGCCCATGACCGCCAGCATCACCTCCTTCTGGTCGATCGCCGCCAGCATCGCGCGCAGGATTGCCGGATTGTTCGTAGGCGTAACGGTGTGGTTAGGGCGGAGGAAATGGATCTGGCCCTGGGTGTCCAGCACCTCGGTCCGCACGCCCTTTGCCTTTTTCAGCATCGGCAGCAGGTCGGGCAGCGGGATTTCGATCCAGTCGATCTCTCCGGTCACCAGCGCGTTCGCCGCGGTGGCGCCATCGGGCATCATCTTCCATTCGACCCGGTCGACGTAGATCGGCCGCCCGCCCGCCATGTAGCTGGGGGCTTCGTTGCGGGAGACGTATTTGTCGAACCGCTCGAACGCGGCGGAGCTGCCGAGGACCTGTTCCTTGGCCAGCCAGCGGAACGGGCCGCTGCCGATGGCTTCCGGTATCTGCTTGAACGGATCGGTCATGGCCAGGCGTTCGGGCATCATCACGGCGGGGGTGATGATCTTGCACAGCGCCTTGCGCAGATGCGGGAAGGGACGGTTCATGCGCAGCACGAAGGTGCGGTCGTCGATCGCCTCCAGCGCCTCCGTCCGGCGGGCGATGGTCACACCCACCTGGTCGCGCGCCATCCAGCGCTTCAGGGAGGCAACGCAGTCCCGCGCCAGCACTTTTTCGCCGTCATGGAAGACCAGGTTTTCCCGCAGCTTGATGGTCCAGCGCTTGCCGCCATCCTCCATCAGGTCGGCTTCGACCATCTGCGGGCGGGGGACCATGTTCTCATCGAGGCCGTACAGCACGTCGTAGACCATGAAGGCCATGTTCCGCACGACCTGCGCGCTGCTCCAGACCGGGTCGATCGAGGTCAGGCCCGCCTGTGGGACGCAGACCAGGGTGCGGGCGTTGGGTGCGGCGAGGGCCGGTCGCGCGAGCGGCGCGGCGGCGGATGCGGCGAGGAACGTGCGCCGGTTGAGCATCTCGTGGAGTTCTCCCTAAAACTTTTGAAAGCCTACGGTCCGGACGCGGACTGCATCTCCTCCCGGACCTCCGCCTCGATCATATCAAGCAGGCGGGCGGGAAAATAGCGGGGCACGCCACGGGTGATGAACACCAGCCGCGACAGCCGCGGGCCCTCGGGCCATGCAGACAGGAATTCGGGTGGGGCGAAGACATGCTGCACGCCGTGCACGACGGCGGGCCGCTCGGGCGCTTCCTCGATCGCGATGATCCCCTTCATCCGCAGCAAGCGCGGGCCGCAATGTTCGGCCAGGGCCTGCAACAGCAGGGTCAGCGCCAGCGCCGGGATCGGCCGCTCGCGGACCAGGCTGAACGACTCGATCCCATCCGTGTGGCGGGCCACGGAAAACGGAGAGGCCACTGGCTGGTCGGGCAGCCGCGCGAGCCGGTCCGTGAGCTGGGTTGCGCGGGCGGCGCCTTCCCCGCCGCCGAACAGGGCCGCCGGCGCGATGGTCGCGGCCTGGTGGCGTTCGGCCGCGGGGTTGATCGCGGCCAGGGTCTCCAGAAGGGCCGGGGCGGGATCGGCGAGGTCCAGCTTGCTCAGGATCAGCACATCGGCCAGCGCGACCTGCCGCCGCGCCTCCGGATGGGCGGCGAGCGTGTCGGCGCCGAGCAGCGAATCGACGACGGTGGCGATGGTGTCGATCGCGTGGTCCTGCGCGAGGGCGCGGTCGGTCATCAGCGCGTGCAGGATGGGGGCGGGGTCCGCCAGGCCCGAGGTCTCGATCAGTACCCGGTCATAGGCGTTTGCCTGGGTGGCGCGCAGGTTCAGCAGCGTCCGCGACAGATCGCCCTGCACGGCACAGCAGAGGCAGCCGGTGGTCAGCGCCATGAGGGTTTCGTCGCTGGACGCGATCAGTTCGTGGTCGAGGCCGATCTCCCCGAACTCATTCACGATGACCGCGGTGCGCGCGAAGGCGGGGTCGCGCAGGACCCGCCCGATCAGGGTGGTCTTGCCACTGCCCAGGAAGCCGGTGACGATGGAGACAGGGATCACGAACGGACTATCCGGGGCCGCGAGGCCCCTGGCAAGGGAGGCAGGCGGATGGACGACAATATCTCCGGCGGCGCGGTATGCGGCCCCGATGGATGCGACGACACGGCGGCCCCGGTTTCCCTGGGTGAGAAGCCCGCGGTGGGCACGCGGATCGACATCGTCTCCGACGTGATCTGCCCCTGGTGCTATATCGGCAAGCGGCAGTTGGAGCGGGCGCTCGAGATGCTGCGGGCCGAGGGGCTGCATTTCTCGGTGCATTGGAACCCGTTCCAGCTCAACCCCGACATGCCGGCCGAGGGGCGGGACCGGGCGTCGTATCGGGCGATGAAGTTCGGCAGCGCCGCCAAGGCCGCGGAGCTTGACCAGCGGATCACCGAATCGGCGGCCGGGGTGGAGCTGGCGTTCCGCACCGACCTGATGACGCGGACCCCGAACACGATCGACGCGCATCGGCTGATCTGGTTCGCCGGCACGAAGGGCGTGCAGGACGCGGCGATGGAGGTCGTGTTCAAGGCCTATTTCACCCAGGGCGCGGATGTCGGCGACCACGCGGTGCTGACCGCCTGCGCGGTGGAGGCCGGGATGGACGCGGCCGAGGTTGCCGCGTTCCTGTCGGGCTCGCTGGCTGACCAGGAGATGCGGGCGGCGGACCAGGCCGCGCGGGAGGCTGGGGTGAATGGGGTCCCGTCGTTCTTTTTGGATGGGTACGGGTTGTTTTCGGGGGCGATGCCGGCCGAGACGATCGCAAACGCGTTGCGGCGGGGGAACAAGATCCTGCTCGAAAAGGCGGCCTGACGGGCGCTGGTTTCTCTGGCGACCGGCCTTGGGGGATGCACCTTCCCCCATTGCGTTTGCCCCGAGACGGCTCCGCCCGTCCTGGCCGGGCTTGACCCGGCCATCGCCAGGGACGCAGCCGAATCCCCCAGGGAATCATGCGTTTACCGGGCGGCCGTAAGGCCTATAATCACGCATAAATCAGGAGGCGTCCCCCATGGCATCCAAGCACCCCGAGACCCTGGCCCTGCATGCCGGATGGCGGCGTGACAGCGCGACCAACGCCGTCGCCGTGCCGATCTACCAGACCACGTCCTATCAGTTCGACAGCAGCGAACACGCCGCGAACCTGTTCGGGCTGCGGGAGCTGGGGAACATCTACACCCGGATCATGAACCCGACGAACGACGCGCTGGAACAGCGCCTGGCCGCGCTGGAAGGCGGCGTGGCGGCCCTGACGCTCGCGTCCGGGCAGGCGGCGTCGGCGTTTTCGGTACAGAACCTGGCGCGCGCGGGGGACAACATCGTCTCCTCCACCGACCTGTACGGCGGGACCTGGAACCTGTTCGCCAACACGCTGAAGGACCAGGGGATCGAGGTCCGCTTCGTCGATCCGGCCGATCCGGAAGCCTTCGCCCGCGCGACCGACGCCAAGACCCGCGCCTACTACGCGGAGACGCTGCCGAACCCGAAGCTGATCCCCTTCCCGATCGCCGACGTCGCCGCGATCGGCCGCAAGTTCGGCATTCCGCTGATCATGGACAACACGGCGGCCCCGCTGCTGGTCCGGCCGTTTGATCACGGCGCGGCCGTGGTGATGTATTCGACGACGAAATACATCGGCGGGCACGGCACCTCGATCGGCGGCGCGGTCATCGATGGCGGCAATTTCGATTGGGAAGCCTTCCCCGAGCGCCAGCCGCTGCTGAACTCCCCCGACCCGTCCTATCACGGGGCGGTGTGGTCGCAGGCGGTGAAGCCGCTGGGGCCGATCGCCTATATCCTGAAGATGCGGGTGACGCTGCTGCGCGACCTCGGTGCCGCCATGGCGCCGTTCAACGCCTTCATGTTCATCCAGGGGCTGGAGACGCTGCCGCTGCGGATGCGAGAACACAGCCGCAACGCGCTCGCCGTCTCCAACTACCTGGCCGGGCGGAAGGAAGTGGCGCGCGTCATCCATCCCGCGCATCACACCGGCGTGGCGGCTGACCGGACGGCCAAGTACCTGCCGCATGGCCAGGGTGGCCTGTGCGGGTTCGAGCTGAAGGGCGGCATCGACGCCGGCCGGAAGTTCATCGACAGCCTGAAGATGTTCTACCACGTGGCCAATATCGGTGACGCCCGCAGCCTGGCGATCCATCCGGCCAGCACCACGCACTCGCAGCTGACCCCGCAGGAGCAGGCGGCGACGGGCGTGACCGCGGGCTATGTCCGGCTGTCGATCGGGATCGAGCATATCGACGACATCCTGGCCGACCTGGCGCAGGCGCTGGACGCCGCCGGCTGAGCCGACATGCCTGACGCCGACGCGCGCGTTGCCCTGGTCACCGGCGGCGCGCGCGGCATCGGGGCGGCCATCGCCGCCCGCCTGGCCCGAGACGGCTGGCGGGTCGTGGTGGCTGATCGCGATCCGTCTTCCCCGGTCGGCGGCCGGGGTGTCGTGTGCGACGTCTCCGACGAGGCCGCCGTTGGGGCATTGATCGCCGACATCGCGACCGGGGAGGCCCGCCTCGACGCCCTGGTCTGCAACGCCGGCTTCGGCATCCGCAAGCCGGTGGCGGAGCTGACTCTGACCGAGTGGTCCTCGGTTTTGGCGACCAACCTGACCAGCGCCTTCCTGCTCGCCCGCGCCGCCGCCCCACTGCTACGAGCGGCCCAAGGATCGATCGTCACCATCGCTTCCACCCGCGCGCATATGTCGGAACCGGATACGGAAGCCTATGCGGCCTCGAAGGGCGGGCTGCTGTCGCTGACCCATGCGCTGGCGATCAGCCTCGGCCCCGATATCCGGGTCAACGCTATCGCCCCCGGCTGGATCGCCACCAAGGGGCCCGCGCCCACGCCGGCGGACCACGCCTTCCACCCCGCCGGCCGCGTCGGCACGCCCGAGGATATCGCCGCCCTCGTGGCCTTCCTGACCGGACCGGAGGCCGGCTTCATCACCGGCGCCGCCTTCACCGTCGATGGCGGGGTCACCCGCAAGATGATCTATCCGGACTGACCCCGATCCCCATGAGCCGCAACAGTCTCGGCGCATTGCTGATGTGCCTGTCCATGTTCGGCTTCGCCGTGATGGATTCGATCAGCAAGTTTCTCGTGCAGTCCTATCCCGTGATGCAGACCCTCTGGGTCCGTTATGTGATCTATGCCGGCTTCGCCCTCCTGGTGGCCCGACGCGGCGGTATTCTGCGCCAGGCGCGCAGCCGGCGGCCCTGGTTGCAGTTCTGGCGCTCGATCCTGGCGATGCTGGAAAACGCGGTATTCTTCCTGGCCTTCGCCTACCTGCCCCTGGCCGAGACGCACGCGATCGCCGCGACATCCCCCCTGATCGTCATCCTGCTCGCCGCGCCGATGCTGGGGGAGAAGGTCGGGCTGCACCGCTGGCTCGCCGTGCTGGCCGGGTTCGCGGGCGTGCTGCTGATCGTCCGCCCCGGCCTCGTGAGCCTGGAATGGCCGATGGCCCTGCCCTTGGTCGGCGCGCTGATGTGGGGGCTGTACCAGATCATGCTCCGCATGGTCGCCCGCGACGACGCGCCTGAAACGACCTTGCTTTGGTCGGCCTTCATCGGCCTCGGCGCCGCCACGCTGGTGGTACCCTTCCAGTGGGAACCGGTGACCCCCGCCGCCTGGGGCTTCCTGCTGCTGATCGGCATCCTGGGCGCGATCTGCCACTACGGCCTGATCAAAGCCATGGACTATGCCGACGCGAGCGCCATGCAGCCCTACAGCTATACGCTGCTGGTCTGGGCCTCGGTCATGGGATTCCTGGTCTTCGGCGACATCCCCGCGTTCTGGACCTTCCTGGGCGGCGCGATCGTGGTGGCCAGCGGGCTATACACGTGGCACCAGGATCGGCGGCCGGCTCAGCGCGTGCCCACGCCATAGCGCTCGGGCGCCGGCGCGGCGGCCATCAGTTCGGCGCAGGTCCGGGGGGACGATTCCGCCGCCATCTGCCGGATGATCGTCGCGGTTTCCAGGTCCAGCGGATAGAACGTCTCGATCGTCAGTTCCGAGAGCGTCACATCCATCGGCGCCGCGAATTGCGTGGTTGTCGCATAGAAACTCAGCGTGCCGTCGATCGTCACCAGCCGGAACGGGACCACCGCGGTCTCGGACACCTTGTCGGGACGCGCCGGAGGGGCGCCGCGCGGCAGCGGGTAGTCGCGGATTTCCTCCAGCATGTCCGACAGCCGGATGTCATCGGTCAGCGCGATGCGCCGGCGCAGGCGATTGGTCATATGCTCCCGCCAGTCGCGCAGATTGGCGATGCGCGGCGCGAGGCCGACCGGATGCAGCCAAAGCCGGAGCGCGTTGATCGGCGCTTGCAGCAGTAACGGATCCGCCCCCGCGACCAGCCGGTGCAAGGCCTTGTTGGCGGCGACAAGGTTCCAGTGGCGGTCGGTCGCCATGGCGGGGTACGGCTCCTGCGCGTCCAGGATCGCTTGCAGCCCCTGCCCCACGAAGCCGAGGCCCGGATCGTCCAGCCGCCGCTCGGAGAACATCGGCGCATAGCCGGCGGCGGTGGTCAGCGCGTTGCGGTCCCGCAGCGGCACATTCATCTCCTCCGCCAGCCGCAGCACCAATGCCCTGCTCGCCACCGCTCGGCCGGTTTCAATCTGGCCGAGGAACTTGACCGCGATCTCCGCCTGGTCGGCGAGGTCGATCTGGCTCATGCGGCGGCGCTGGCGCCAGGCGCGCAACATCTCTCCGACAGAGGGCGTGACGACCATGGGATCCCCCCCTTGGTGCCGAACGGCGGGAATCGGCGTTCGGGAGAGTGCAGGAAAGCACGCCGGATGATGACGCGGGTCATTGGGGGGTGATTGGCGCGTGAAATCGGAGGGGCTTGGAGTCCTTGGGCTATCCCCCCAGCGCCCGCTTCGCCACCCCGGCCAGATAGCCGGACGCCGCTGGCAGGATCGCGTCGTTGAAGTCGTAGTTCGCGTTATGCAGTTCGCACCCGCCCTCCCCCGGACCATTGCCGATCCAGACGAAGGCGCCGGGGCGCTCGCCGAGGTACCAGGCGAAGTCCTCTCCGGTCATCGCCGGGGCCATGTCGCGGCGAAGCGGCAGGCCGGCGGTGGTCACTGCCTCGGCCGCCATGTCGCGTTCGGCGGGGCTGTTGGCGGTGACCGGGTTGCCGCGGATGAATTCCGGTTCGATCTGCACGCCGAAGGTCTGGGCGACGCCGGCGCAGATGCGGGCGATCGCGTCCTCCATCTGGTCGCGCACCGCCATCCGTAGGGTCCGCATGGTGCCGCGCATGATCGCCTCCCCGGGGATCTGGTTCGCGGCTGAGCCGGCCTGCAGGATACCGATCGTCACCACCGCCGAGTCCAGCGGATCGACATTGCGGGACACGACCGTCTGCAGGGCCAGCAGCAGATGGGCGGCCGCGATCATCGGGTCGCGCGTCAAATGCGGCAGAGCGGCGTGGCCCCCGTGTCCCTTGATCGAGAAGATCAGCCGCCCGCCCGAGGCCATCACCGGCCCGTCATGCACGGCGACCGTGCCGGCCTCCAGCCCTGGCCAGTTGTGGTAGCCGAAGATGCGCTCCATCGGGAAACGGTCGAACAGCCCGTCGGCGATCATCTTGCGGGCACCCCCGCCGCCTTCCTCAGCCGGTTGGAAGACCAATTGCACGGTGCCAGTCCAGGAGGGGTCGCGCGCCAGCAGGGCGGCGGCGCCGAGCAGGGAGGTGGTGTGGCCGTCATGGCCGCAGGCATGCATGACGCCCGGCTTGGTGGACGCATGCGGCAGGCCGGTCGTCTCGGCAATCGGCAGGGCGTCCATATCGGCCCGCAGCCCGACCGAGCGATTGGATTGTCCGCGTGACAAGGTGGCGACGACGCCGTGGCCGCCGATGCCGGCTTCGAACGGGATGCCGAGTTCGGTGAGTTTCTCCCGCACGAACCGGGCGGTTTCCTTCTCGTGCAGGGTCAGTTCGGGGTGGGCGTGGAGATGGCGGCGCCAGGCCGTCAATGTCTGATGCAGGCTGCTGTCCATGACGCCGTCCCTGGGGTGGTCTTCGGTCAGTACAAAGGGGCGCGGACGCTGGGTGTCAAGCGCCCGGGATCAGGCGTGTCGGGATCAGGCGTGTCGGGATCAGGCGTCCGGCGGCCAGCGCAGCAGGCGTTCGGCGCGGAACACGGCGACCCGGCGCAGTTCGCGGCCTTGCAGCAGCACGGGGGAGTCGGGCAGCCGCTCCCACCGCGCGAACAGAGGGGCGAGGATCGCGGCCGTCTGTTCCGGGTTTTCGGCCACCAGCACCAGCATGTCCTGGCCGATCGCGGTGGCGGTTGGGTGCGCCAGGCCGAACTGGCGCGCATCCCGGTTCAGGACCACGACGGGAATATCGGGGCCGAGGCCGCGCGCGATCTTGCCGCCATCGCGCCAGTTGGGCAGGCCGACCAGAGTGCCGGGGGCCAGCAGGCCTCGGGCGGTGAGGTCGGCGCGGAGAGAGGTCCAGTCCACGCCCTCGGCCGTCGGATCCTTGCGCATGACCGCGGCCAGAGCGGAGCCGAGGACATCCCAGCGAGTCTGGGCCCCGATGACGGTGACCGTCAGCAGGACCAGCGCCACCGTGCCGGCCATGGTCCGGCGCACCCAGGGTTCGCCGATGCGTGCCGCGATGGCCTGGCCCAGCAAGGGGAACAACATCAGATATCCAGGGGCCGCCCAGTGGAAGAGTACGCGGTGGCCCGACCAGGCGGCGATCAAGGCGAAGCCGATGATCGGCGGCGCGGCGAGGCAGGCCAGCAGGCGATGGGACGACGGGCCGCCTCGGAGGGCTTTCCACCATACCCACATCATTGCCACCCAGAACCAGGGCAGTACGAACAGGGCGCCGCCGCCCAGGACCTCGAGCGGGCCGAGCGGGCGGAAGCGCAGGCCGGAGGCGCGCTCTCCCTGGAAGGCGAAGGACGCCCAGTCGTGGGTGGCGTTCCAAAAGATGACGGGGGAGAAGACGAGGATTGCCAGGACACCGGCGACGTAGGGGCCGGGGCGGAGTAGCCACGGGCGGCTGGCTCCATCGGTCTTGAGCACACCTCTTCGCGACAGGCTGTCCCAGGCGAGGGACAGGAAGGCCCCACCGATTGTCAGGATCGCGGTGTATTTCGAGAGCAACGCCAAGCCCGCGCAGATGCCGGCGCCGGCCCACCACCCCCAACGCTCGTCTTGGTCGTATCGGTCCTGGCGGGGACCGTCTCGGTGTAGCCCGTTTCGAGCGTCCCGGCGCGCGGCCTCCTCGTGCGGGGTATTCAGGCCGCGCGCGCGCCCAACCTGGGCAGGCCCGTTGTACCCATGATTCCCCGGCGTTCGGCGGGTCGCGCGCACCAAACACAGCGCTGCCCCGAGCAAGGCACACACCAGCGGCCCGTCCGGCAGCACCCACGTCCCGGAGGTCACCCCAAACACCGGCGACACATTCAGCGCCACCGCCGCCCAGAACCCGGCCCGCTCATCCGCGACCAGGCTCCCGAGCCGGAACATCAGCCAGGTCGAAACGGCAAACAGCGCGATGAACGGCAGGCGGACCACAACCGCGGCCTCGGACCCCGCCAACCACGCCGCGCCCGAGGACAGCCACCAGGACGCCGGCGGATGGTCGAAATAGCCCAACCCCGGCACCCGGCCGGAGGAGACCATGTAGCTCTCATCCATCCCCAGACCCGTGGCCGCGGCAAACAACAGGCGCACGAAACCCGTCACGGCAATCAAGGCCAGCACGGCGCGGGTTTGCGAAACAGGCTGGGGATCAGCCATCATGGGACGCTCCGCCCCGAAGGGATTCTCGGCCGATGCTGTGCGGTTGCTTTGCCTGTCTTCACACGTTCCTGGCACACGAGATCGTCGATTGGGTGGATGACGGTATCACGCCGCTCTGCCCGACCTGCGGCTCGGATGCCGTAATGCCTGGGGTCACGGACGTCACGGAACTGGTCGAACTGCACCGGAAGCGGTTCGGGACTGTGCCGTATCAGGGGTAAGGGAATGGGGTTTCACCTCAAACCCCACCAGGGGGCTTTGCCCCCTGGGCCCCCACCAAGGGCACAGCCCTTGGAACCGCTCACCGGGGGGAATGCGGGAGGGGCCAATACGGACCTGGATGGGTCCGTGTTGGCCCATCCCGCATTCCCCCCAACCAATGGTTTCCAAAGGCCAAGGCCTTTGGTGGGGTCCAGGGGCAAAGCCCCTGGCGGGGTCCGGGGCGGAGCCCCGCTCCCTTACGCCTGCACCACCCGCTGCGTCTGGATCCCGAGCCCTTCCACGCCGAGGCGCATCACGTCGCCCGGCTTCAGGTAGACAGGTTTCGGCTTCATGCCCGATCCCACGCCCGGCGGTGTGCCCGTCGCGATCACATCGCCCGGGTACAGCGTGATGAACTGGCTGACGTAGCTGACCACCTGCACGACCCCGAAGATCATGGTCCTGGTGGAGCCGTTCTGCATCTTCTTGCCGTTGACCTCGGTCCACATCGCCAGGTTCTGCGGGTCGGCGATTTCGTCCTTGGTCACCATCAAGGGGCCAGTCGGGCCGAACGTGTCGCAGCCCTTACCCTTGTCCCAGGTGCCGCCGCGCTCGATCTGGAACTCCCGCTCACTGACGTCATTGCAGACGCAGTAGCCGGCGACGTGGTCCAGCGATTCAGCCTCGGAGATGTAGCGGGCCTTCTTGCCGATCACGATGCCAAGCTCGCATTCCCAGTCCAGCTTGGTGGAGCCGCGCGGGCGCAGCACATCGTCGTTCGGGCCGGAGAAAGCCGACAGCGACTTCACGAACACGATCGGTTCCTTGGGCAAAGGCATGCCCACCTCGGCCGCGTGATCGGCATAGTTCAGGCCGATGCAGATATAGTTCAGCGGCCGCACGACGCAGGGGCCGATACGGGGATTGCCTTCAACCTTGGGCAGGCTGTTGGGATCGACGGCACGGATCATATCCAGCGCGGCGTCGGACAGCGCGAAGCCGTCGATGTCACGGACGATGCCAGCAAGGCAGCGGATATCGCCGTTGGCGTCGAGCATGGCCGGGCGTTCGGCGCCGGCGGGACCGTAGCGGAGCAGTTTCATCGTCGGTTTCCCCCTGTGGAACTAAAGTGTCAGCCCGCCGTCGATCACGACGGCCTGGCCGGTGATGAACTGGGCCTGGTCGCTGGCCAGATAGACCGCGAGACCGGCGATTTCCTCTGGCGTGCCCAGGCGCCCCATCGGCTGGCGCGCGACGAAAGCAGCCCGCGCGGCATCCATCGACCCCGCGGCAGCCGCATTCACCGCAATGCGATCATCGAGGCTCGGCGTCTGCACCGTGCCCGGGCACAGCGCGTTGCAGCGGACACCGCGGGTCACATAATCAGCCGCGACCGAGCGCGTCATGCCGATCACCGCGGCCTTGGTGGCCGAGTAGATGAACCGGTTCGGCACGCCCTTCAGGTTCGACGACACCGAGGCCATGTTCAGGATCACCCCGCCGCCGCGTTCCACCATCCCAGGCAGGAAAGCCTTCATGGTGCGGAACATGGAGCGGCAGTTCAGGTCGAAGCCGAAGGACCATTCGTCCTCGGTCGCGTCCTCGATCGTGCCCTGGTGCACAAAGCCCGCGCAGTTGAACAGGATGTCCACCGGGCCGGCGTCCCGTGCGGCCTCGGTGACGGCGGCGGCGTCCAGGACATCCAGCCGTGCTGTCGTGATCGACGGCGACGCGATCGCGGCCAGGCGTTCGGCATTGATATCGGTGGCGATCACCCGCGCGCCCGCCGCGGCGAAGGCGAGCGCGGTGGCGCGTCCGATCCCCTGGGCGGCGGCGGTGACGAAAGCGGTCTTTCCGGTCAGCACGGACGGCTCCGTTCCTCGAACGCGACGGGATGTAGGAGCATGGCACCGTCCGGGCAAGCGGCAACCCCAATCCGCGCCCTCCCGCATGTCGGCATTGTAATGTGAGGGCAAGCTTGATTTACGATCGGGTCTGCCAATCTCTCTGACACAGGCAGCGGTCCTCCGATCGCTACTGTGTGACGTTTCCCCCCAGACTTGGCGGTGCCACCTCGGCACCGCCATTTTTCTTTCCGCCCTCGCCGAAGCGTGGAACGATATGGGGAACGGAGGCGACCATGACTCATATTCCCCCCTTGCCGACCCCCCCTTTGCCCACTCTCGATCACGTCGTGATCAATGTGCGTGACCGGATCGACGCGGGGGAGGACACCTATCGCCGCCTCGGCTTCACCCTGACGCCGCGCGGGTATCACTCGCTGGGGTCGATGAACCATCTGGCGATCTTCGGCACCGACTATCTGGAACTGATCGCGGCGCCGCCCGGCGACACCAGGCGGCCGGAAATCCTGGGCAGCCCCGAGGGGCTGAATGGCCTCGTGTTCGGCACCGACGAGTCCGCCGGCGTCTATGCGGCAATGGTCGCCGCCGGGGTGCCGGCGCTGCCGCCGCGCGAATTCACCCGCCCGGTGGAGATCGCCGGCGGTCCGCGCGACGCCACGTTCCGCACCGTGCGCCTGCCCGAGGGAACCATCCCTGATGGGCGGCTGTATTTCTGCCATCACCTGACGCGCGACCTAGTCTGGCGCGATGAATGGCGCCACCACGCGAACGGCGTCGTTGCCGTGGCGCGGGCGGTGATCATGGCGCGGGACCCGGCCGAATGGGGCGCTCTGTTCGGGCGGATGTTCGGCCCGGGCGCGGTGCGGGCGATCCCCGGCGGCTGTTCGCTGATGGTCGGCTTGTCGACGTTCGATGTCGTGACGCCCGAGGAGTTGTCCAACCGGTTCGGCGACGCGGCCCCGGCGGCCGACGGGCGGGCGGACATGATGGCGGGGCTGTCGTTCCGGACCCGATCCCTCGACATGGCCGCGGCGGCACTGGCGTCGGGCCGGATCGCCGGGGTCCGGCGGGAAGCCCACCGGATCGTCGTGCCAGCGGCGGCGGCGTTCGGCGCGGCGGTGGAGTTCGTGGCCTAGGCGGCCCCTCAGGGAGGCGCATCCCGATACAGTTTCGGGCGCGACCGCACGGGATCAAGCAGAGACCAATCCCCCTGCTCCACCGTAAACCCCTTCGGGAACGGCGGGCGGGTTTCCATGTTCAGCGACCGCATCACCCGGTCGTCGCGGTAATAGCATGCCAGGATCAACTGCGTGACGAAGCGCAGAGCCTGCCCGCTCGCGGTGCGCATGCGTTCGGCGACAACTCGCGCCTCGGCGGGTTCGAGGTCGGCGAACACGCCGCCGGCCCGTCTGTCCAGGTCAGCCAGGACGAACACGACATGTTCGTGGTCCTGGCCGACGCTGGCCAGGATATCCGCCATGATCGTCTCATCATCCGCGCCCGGCACGTCATACTTCAAGCTCGGCGGGATCATCATGCCGGCCAGGCGCCGCAGCGCGCGCTGCTGGAGGGGGGAAAGCGGGGCACTCATGGCGTGGTTCCCATCGGAGGCTCAGTCGAACAGATTGGCGAGGCGCTTCTTGATGTTGTCGGCAACATACAGCGCCAACGCCTGGATCGTGCAGGTCGGGTTCACCCCGGCGGAGGTCACGAAAACGCTGCCATCCACAACGAACAGGTTCTTCACGTCGTGGCTGCGGCCCCATTCGTTGACCACCGAGCGCTCCGGGTCGAAGCCCATCCGCGCGGTGCCCATCAAATGCCAGCCGCCATGGCCGAGCGGGCTTTCGAAGCCGACGTCATAGGCGCCGGCGGCGCGGAGGACCTCGGTCCCGCGGGCGACCGAGTGTTCCAGCATCCGCCGGCTGTTCTCACTCAGCGTGTAGGTGATGCGGGGCGCTGGGATGCCGCTCGAATCCCGCAACTGCGGGTCGAGGGTGACGGTGTTGTGTTCCTCCGGCAGATCCTCGCAGATCGCGACCATGCCGGAGCGATGGGAGTGCAGGCGGCGATAGGCGTCGTGGTGGTCCTCGCCCCAGGGCAGCCGTCCGGTCGCCATGCCGGTGACCGCAGCCATGATGGCGCCCTGGCCGCGCGTGAACTCGAACGTATAGCCGCGCACGAAGCCGCGGCCGAGGTCGGTTTCGTAGAACTCCTGGCTCCAGATACAGTCGCCGGGGCCGCGATAGCCGTCGGTCGGGCTGTCGAAATAGCCGTAGATCTGGGCATAGGGGTGGAACATCAGGTTCTTGCCCACCAGGCCGCTGGAATTGCCGATGCCCCTGGGATGGCGGCCGGAGACCGAGTTCAGCAGGACGCGCGGCGTGCCGATCCCGTTGCAGGCGACGATGACGACATGGGCGGCCTGGAAGTGCTCGACCCCGTGTTCATCGTAGTAGACCACGCCGGTGGCCATGCCGTCGGGGCCCGTCGTGATCTCCCGCACCCGGCAGCGGGTCCGCAGTTCCACGCCGGCCCTGATCGCGGCGGGCCAATAGGTGATGTCGGTGCTCGCCTTGGCGCCCTGCGCGCAGCCGGATGTGCAATGGCCGAGGTTGATGCATTTCGCCCGCCCCTCGTAATCCACCGTGGCAATGGCGCTGTCGGACGGCCACCAGTGCCAGCCCAGCTTGTTCAGGCCGGTGGCCAGCTTGGCGCCACCCTTGCCCAGCGGCAGCGGCGGCATCATCGGCTGCTTCGGCGGATAGGCCGGGTCCCCGGCCAGGCCCGAGACGCCCATCATCCGGTCGTTCTCGGCGTAATAGGGTTCGAGGTCCTGGTAGGTGATCGGCCAGTCATCGGCCACGCCATCCAGCGAACGCACCCGGAAGTCGGAGGGATGGAAGCGCGGGAAATGCCCCGCATACAGCACCGTGCCACCGCCCACGCCGTTGAAATTGGCGATCTTGATGGGCGAGTCATCCTCGCTGATCGGGTAATCGGTGATGCGGCCGCGGCGGTTGGGGCTTGGGTTGAAATCGCCCATCTGGCGGGCTTCCCAGTCGCGCCCGGCCGAGGGGTATTCGGACGGCTTCATCCAGTCGCCCTGCTCCAGGCAGACGATGCGCATTTTCGTTTCGGCGAGGCTCCAGGCGACAGCGCCACCGGAGGCGCCGGCGCCGATGATGAGAACGTCTACGGGATCGGACATGGTGCTGCGTCTCGGGGGTTCTGCTGGGGGATTCAGTCGGCCGGGGTTGGGGTTGTTGTCAACCTGGGTGGTAGGGGCTGGAGGTTGGGGCAGTCCTGGCGCGTGGGGGCCATTGTCGTTGCCGCTTGGGCGCGGGACGGCCCCTCCCGTCCTGGTCGGGCTCGACCCGACCATCGCCGAGGACTCCGGGCGGTCGGGGGGCTTTTCACACGTCGTGCTGCTTGGCGATGGTCGGGTCGAGCCCGACCAGGACGGGTTGGTAACGGACTGGGGCCGGAACGGACACCGAAACGGAAGCCGGAACCGGATCTGGAACCGAAGCTGGAACCGAAGCAAAACGAAACTGAAACGCCCCCCGGCCCTATCGGAACGGGCGGTCCTTCCACCATGGGAAGAACGCCGGCATGTCGCTGCTGACCTTCATCGGGAAGTTGGGCTTGCGCTTCTCCATGAAAGAAAATACTCCCTCCTTCGCGTCCTCCGTCAGCCGGCGCGCGTAGATCCCCTTTGAATCCAACCGATGCGCCTCCATCGGATGGTCCGCGCCGAGCATCTTCCACATCAACTGGCGGTTGAGCGCGACGGAGATGGGGGAAGTGTTTTCCGCGATCTCCCGCGCCAGGGCATAGGCGGCGGGCAGTAACTCTTCCGGCTTGTGGATAGAACGTACAAGGCCGCCGCGCAGCGCTTCCTCGGCCGGGAAGACTCGGCCGGTCATGACCCATTCCATCGCCTGCTGCGGCCCGACCAGGCGCGGCAGGAACCAGCTCGACGCAGCCTCCATCACGATCGCGCGGCGGGTGAAGACAAAGCCGTAGCGGGCGGTTTCCGACGCCAGCCGCATGTCCATCGCCAATTGCATCGTGACGCCGAAGCCCACCGCGGCCCCGTTGCAGGCGGCGATCGTGGGTTTGAGGCAATCGAACAGCCGCAATGTCACCAGCCCGCCGCCGTCGCGGTGGCCGTCGATGCCCGGGTCCTCGGCCGGGGCAGCGCCGGAGGCCATGGTCTCGGCCCGTTCGGACAGGTCGGCGCCGGCGCAATAGCCGCGGCCCGCGCCGGTGAAGACAATGACGCGGACATCATCGTCGCGATCCGCGCGATCGAGGGCGTCGAGCAGTTCCGAAATCGTGCGGTCGGTGACGGCGTTCAGACGCTCCGGCCGGTTGAGCGTGATGGTCAGGATATTGTCCGTGACCTGGTAAAGAATATGTTCGTATTGCATCGGCCGTTCCTATGTCCGCCAGACGGTCTGCATCGCCCGGGTGATCCGCTCGACGTCGGATTCGTTGTTGTAGCCGTGGAAGCTGAACCGGATGCGCCCATGGCCATTCCAGGCGAGGACTCCGTGTTCGGCCAGCGCATCGACCATGCCCTGCGCGTGCGGCGACGTGACGCAGACGCTGGCGCCATGACGCGCCGTATCGAGCGGTGTCATGACGGGGATCCGCAAGGCCGCGAGCCGATCCATCAGGCTGGTGGTCAGGCCCTGCACATGCCCGGTCACGGCGTTCATGTCGAAGGCGGAGAGATAATCCAAAGCCTCGGCCAGCACATACACGGGGCCATGCGCGGGATTGCCGCGGGTGAAGCGCATCGCATCGGCGCGCAAGGCGGGCGGCGGATCGTAACCGCGGGTGCCAGGGGCCATCGAATACCACCCGGCGCTGGCCGGCGCCCAATCGGGCTGGCGGCTGCGGTTCCAGAACGCGTCGGCCACGCCGGTGACGCCGAGCACCCATTTGTAGCAGGCGGAGAAGGCGAAATCGGCGATGGAGGCGTGGATCGGCAAATACCCGGCGGCCTGGGTGTAGTCCACGACCAGCAGTGCGCCGACGGAATCCGCGAGCGCGCGCAGGCGCTCCAGATCGTGCCGTTCTCCGGTCAGATAGGACACGCAGCTGACGCCGATCATCCGCGTGCGGCCGTTGACCAGGGACGCGTAACGATCCGGATCGGTGCCGGTGGCCATGCGCAACGCGATGCCGCGCTGCGCGATGGGACCGACAACGGAAGGATACTCGTTCTGGTCGATGACGATGTTGTCGCCCTGACGCCAGTCGATGCTTTCGGCGACGATCGAGACGCCCTCGGCCACGTTGGATACCAGGCCGATATCGCCGGGATCGACATGGAACAGGCGGGCGAGGCCGGCGCGGGCACGCTCGACCTGGGCTTCCTGCGCCGTACGCCCGGGCATGCCGGCGCTCTTGTCGAGCAGGTAACGGGTCAGGGCGGCTTCGTGCCGGCGCAGGACGGCGGTCTCACCGCCCGCGCAGACATGGGCGATATCCGGCGGAAGATGGAAATCCGCCCTGTCGAACAATGTCTTATCCCCCACGAGTCCTCTCCCCCACCCGGCCCCGCGGGAGGCTACACCATGCCGTGGACGGCGTCTGTCCCGGCGCCGGCGTTCGCGGCGTCCCATTTGATAGAATTACATCGCTGCATGACGCCCGTTCGCGGACCGAAGGGGAATGAAGAATTTTTTGTAATATTTCCATGAAATATGACGCAACAATTGCGATCCCAGTGCCCGTCACCTATGCTGGCGGCCGTTCGAAAAACACGGGATCTCCCATCATGGCGCTGGCCGCAGGATCGATCGCTTTCACCGGCTACAACTCGGACAACCTCGATAACATAGCGTTTGTGGTGCTGGAGGAGATCACCGCCGGCACGGAAATCCATTTCGCCGATCAGACATGGGACGGCGTCGGTTTCACCAATACGGAAACCTCATGGACCTGGACCGCGACCACAACCGTCGCGGCGGGTACCATCGTACGGATCGACAATTTCGACACCGGAACGCTGACGGCGGATGTCGGTTCGGTTGCCTTCTCTAATTCGACCGGGCGTGGCCTGTCGGCGACATTCGATACGGTCTACGCCTATATCGGCACGCCGACCGTGCCCACGACCTTCCTGGCGGCGATCGCCAGCAAGAACTTCGATTCCACGGCCAATGGCGGCGTGCTGACCAATACCGGCCTGGTCGCGGGGCAGACGGCTCTTTCCCTAAACGACAACAACGGCGTGGATATCGGGGCCTTCACCGGCGGCCGTGGCGACCAGGCGACCTTCGCCGACTATCTGCCGATCATCAACAACCCCGCCAACTGGACCACACAGGACGCGACCGGCGACCAGACCGGCGATGCCATCACGCCCGACCTCCCGTTTTCCACCACCGCCTTCTCGGTCTGCTTTGTGTCCGGCACCCGCATCCTGACACCCGACGGAGAGATCGCCGTCGAGTGCCTGGTGCCTGGAGACCGGGTTATTACCCTGGGCGGGGTGGAACGGCCGGTTGCCTGGATCGGCCGGTTGCCTGGATCGGCCAGCGGCGGATCGACCTCACAACCCATGGGCGAGCGGACATGGTCGCCCCGATCCGGATCCACCGGAACGCCATCGCGCCGAACCAACCGCATCGCGACCTGCTCGTCTCCCCCGATCATGCCCTGTTCATCGACGGGGTGCTGGTCCCGGCCCGACGCCTCGTGAACCACGCGACGATCACGCGCGAACCGGCCGACCGGTCGGTGACCTATTTCCATGTCGAATTGGACCAGCACGCGATCCTGTTCAGTGGGGGCCTGACCACGGAGAGCTATCTGGATACCGGCAATCGCGGCTTCTTCGCCAATGCACCGGCGCCGGTGATGTTGCATCCGGTGATGGCGGAACCCTCGGCCCAGGCCGCGCGGGTAGCAGGGTCCTGCGCGCCCTTCGCCGAGGACACGGATCAGGTCCGCGCGATCTGGGAACGGGTGGCCCATCGCGGCGGCGCGCCCGAGGCCGTCGGCATGACCAGCGATCCCGCGCTGATGCTGTCCGCCGATGGCCGGCTGATCGCGCCGACCACCGTGGACGGCGACACGATTGTCTTTGTCGTTCCGCCCGCCACCCGCTCCCTGCGGCTGGTATCCCGGTCGGCGCGTCCCACGGATGCCGAACCCTGGTTGGACGACCAGCGGCTGTTGGGTGTGCGGCTGTCCCGGATCACCGCATACGTCGGCGCGGAAAGCCTGGACCTGCCGCTGGATCACCCTGACCTGCGGGATGGCTGGTGGGATGTCGAGCGGGACGGAACGGCCATGCGCCGCTGGACCAAGGGCGACGCAGTTCTACCGCTGCCGGTGTTCGGCGCGCCGGCGGTGCTGCGGCTCGAATGCAGCGGTCGGTTGGCCTATCCGCTGCGTCCTGGGACACCGATTCTGGAGCGGACCAGGCGCGCGGCCTGATCCGCCCCGCGCGGATCAGTCATCCTTGGGAATGAGCGTGCCGGTGGACGTGCCGCCGTCGATCGAGATCGCCTGCCCGTTCACATAGCTGCCGGCCTTGGAGGCCAGGAACACCGCGCAGCCCGCGATCTCATCCGGTTCGCCGATGCGCAGCATCGGGTTGTCCCGGGTAGTCTTGCGATAGCGGACCGGGTCCTCCCACAGCGCGCGGGCGAAGTCAGTGCGCACCAGGCCGGGTGCGATGCCGTTGCCGCGGACGTTTTTCGGGCCCCACTCCACCGCGATGTTGCGCGCGAGTGCCAGGTCCGCCGCCTTGGAGACGCCATACAGGCCGAGGGTGGCCGACCCGCGCAGACCGCCGATCGAGGAGATGATGGTGAAGGACCCGCCGCCGCGTTCGGCCATAAGCGGGCAGGTCATGTTCGCCAGCCAGAAGTTGGAGCGGACATTGGTGCCCATGATCCGCTCGAACACTTCATCCGAGGCGCCGGTCATCGGGCCGAGATAGGGGTTCACCGCGGCATTGGCGACGACTGCATCGATGCCACCGCATTGCGCCACGGTCTGGTCCACCAAGTTCTTCAACTGGTCCTTGTTGGCGATGTGGCAGGCGACGGCGATGGCCTTCCAGCCCCTGTCGCGAATGCCCTGCGCCACCGCGTCGCACGCGTCCTGCTTGCGGCTGGAAACAACCACCGTCGCCCCGTGCTCCGCCATGCGGGTGGCGATGGCGAGGCCGATGCCCTTGGTAGCCCCGGTGACGATGGCGACCTTGCCGGTCATATCAAACAGCGTTGGCATGTGCGTTTCCTCGTGCTTGGCGGAATGCTTACCGGTGAGTATGGTACAGGCCGAGGAAACGTCAATCAGGTCAGCACGACGATGGAAACCAAGCGTACGACGGTCTACAGCCGCCAGGAACTTACGCGCCTTCTCGACCCGGCATCGATCGCGGTGATCGGCGCATCCACCCGCGCCGGATCGTTCGGAGAGCGCGTGCTGCACAATCTGCGGCACTACAGCGGGCGGTTTTATCCGGTCAACGCGCGCTACGAAAAGATTGGCGACCTGAAATGCTATCCCAACGTTCGCGACCTGCCGGAGGCCGTGGACTGCGCCGTGGTGACCGCGGCGCGGGAAGCGGTGGAGGAAATCGTCCTCGACTGCGTCAAGGCCGGCGTGGGCGGCATCATCATCTTCGCCTCGGGTTATTCCGAGACCGGAAAGGAAGACCGGATCGCGCAGCAGCAGCGCCTGGCCGCGATCGCGCGGGAATCGGGCGTACGGATCGTCGGGCCGAACTGCATCGGCGTGGTGAATGCTCGGCTTGATAGCCGCATCACCTTCATGGACATCACCCCGATCCCGCAGCCGACCGCGCAGGCGATCGGCGTGATCAGCCAGTCGGGCGCGCTGGGCATGGCGCTGGCGCAGGGCGTGGTGCGCGGGCTGTCGGTCAGTCATGTGATGACGTCGGGCAACTCCTGCGACGTCGATATGGCCGACTACATGAACTATTTGGTCGACGACCCGTCCTGCAGCGCGATCGCCTGCGTGTTCGAGGGCAGTTCGACCCCGGAGCGCCTGCTGCTGGCGGCTCAGAACGCGTGGAAGGCCGACAAGCCGGTCGTGATCTTCAAGATGGCATCAGGCGAACAGGGCGCGCAGGCGGCGATGTCGCATACCGGTTCGCTGGCGGGTTCGCATGCGTCCTACAAGGCGATGTTCAAGCGCGCCGGCGCCGTGGTGGTCGATGACTATGAGGCGCTGATGGAAACAGCGGCGTTCTTCGCCAAGGCCCCCGCCCCCAAGGCGCGCGGCGTGGCGGTGGTCGCGGCTTCCGGTGGCGCGGCGATCATGTGCGCCGACCGGGCCGAGGAAGTCGGCGTGCCGATGCCGCAGCCGGCGGATGACGTGCGGGAAATCCTGGAGCAGCACATTCCTGAGTTCGGCTCCTCCCGGAACCCTTGCGACGTGACCGCGGCGGTCCTCAGTAATCCGGAATCCCTGGGCGCTTGCGCGGGCGCGCTGCTCGGCGATCCCCAGTATGGGATTCTGGTGTCTCCCATGACCTATGGGTCGGAGGCATCCGCCAAGCGGCCGCTGGTCTACAACGAACTGGCCAAGCAGCACGGCAAGATGTCGGCTGTCGTCTGGCAGACGGAATGGCAGGACGGGCCGGGCGTGGTCGATGCGAATCAGGCTGAACGGGTGGCGCTGTTCCGCTCGATGCCGGCGTGTTTCTCGGCGCTGGCGGCGTGGCATTGGCGTGAGGACAAGCGGGCGCGTGGCGCGCAGGTGGTGACGCCGACGCCTTCCGATGTCGTGGCCAAGGCACGCGCCCTGATCAAGGCCTCCGGCGGGCGGACGCTGACCGAGCGTGAGGCGAAGGACGTCCTGACCCTCTACAACGTCCCCGTCGTGGGCGAGACGCTGGCGCAGTCGGCGGATGAGGCTGTCGCGGCCGCGGTGCGGCACGGGCTGCCGGCGGTGCTGAAGGTCGAATCCCCGGACCTCCCGCACAAGACCGAGGCAGGCGTGATCCGCCTGAACCTGAAGACACCCGAGGAAGTGCGCGCGGGGTATGAGGCTGTGATGGCGAACGCGCACAAGGTGTCTCCGCCACCACATATCAACGGCGTGCTGGTGCAGCCGATGGTGCCGCAGGGGGTGGAGATCGTGATCGGCGCCACCAATGATCCGCTGTTCGGCCCGATGATCGTGGTGGGTCTCGGCGGCGTGTTAGTGGAGGTGCTGAAGGACTCGGCCCTGGCCCCGGCCCCGGTGACGGCGACCGAGGCCATGGACATGCTGAACAGCCTGAAGGGCGTGAAGCTGCTGCAAGGCTTCCGCGGCATGGCGGCGGTGGACATGGACAAGTTGGCGCAGGTGATCAGCGACGTGTCGCGCTTCGCGGCCGATCACCGCGACAGCGTGGCGGAACTGGACGTGAACCCGCTGATCTGTGCGGGGGATCGGATCACGGCGGTGGATGCTCTGATCATTCCGATCGGGGCTTCCGGGGGGCATTGATCGGTCGGACCTTGGGCCTGGCGTTCGGGCATGTTGGTCGCCATGAGCGAACAGGATGTCTCGGATGCCAGGGCCTCCGATCGACCGGGAACTGGCCTGTGACGATGCCGTGATCACGCGACGGGGGCGGCCGGTCGTTACGATGCCACCGGTCGCGGCACGGTTCGACGCCGCATGTTTTGAGGCCGTTCGGATCACGCCGCAGGGACCGCTTTTCGACGCCGTCGCGTTGGTCAGACAGATGCGGGACCAAGAGTGGCCATAGGCCGTTGTATCGACCCGGCTGCCAAAGGTCCTTGTTCGTCGCCGCACCTGACCGGGGGAAACCCAGAATGAAAATCACCACCCTCCGCGCCCACCCCGTCTCCGTCCCCCTGCCGGCCACCTTCTTCGTCGGCACATCCTCCTTCAATACCGCCACCGTCGTTGTGGTCGAGGTCGAGACCGACCAAGGCGTCACCGGCCTCGCCACCTTGCATGGCCGCGGCATGAAGACCGTTGTCGCCATGGTCCACGAACTCCAGGACCTCATCGCCGGCATGGACGCCCTCGCGCACGAAGCGGTCTGGGCAAAGATCTTCGACCTCACCACAGCCAAGGCCGATCCCAACGCAAAGCCCCGTGCCGCAATTTTTGGCCCCGACAACCGCGCGCAATTGATGACCGCGCTGGCCGGGATCGACATCGCGCTCTGGGACATCACGGGTAAGGCCCTCGCCCAACCCGTCTGGAGGCTCCTCGGCGCTGGCCGGACCGTGCTGCCGGCCTATGTCACCGGCGGCTACTACCGTTCCGACCGTCCCGATGGCGGGCTGCGGGATGAGATGCGGTCCTACCTCGACCAGGGCTACAACGCGGTAAAGATCAAGGTGGGCGCCTCAACCCTCGCCGCCGACCTCCGTCGCATCCACGAAGTGCGCGACACCCTGGGCCCGCACGGCGCCATGATGCTGGACGGCAACAACGCCTATTCGCTGGCCGAGGCCGAGGAAGCCATCCGCGCCTTCGAACCCTACAACCCCGCCTGGTTTGAGGAGCCGATCCACTGGTACGACTCCTACCGCGCGCTGGGAAAGCTGGCCGCCCGCACCCATGTCCCCCTCGCCAGCGGTGAATCCGAGATCCATGCCTGGGCCTGCCGCGACCTGGTCGACCTCGGCGGCATCCGCGTCATGCAGTTCGATGCCTGCCGCTCCGGCGGGGTCACCGAGTGGCTGCGCGTCGCCGCCTATTGCCACCTGCATGGTGTCGCCATGAGCACGCACCACGAACCCCACATCCACGGCCACCTGGCAGCCGCCGCGCCGAACGGGCTGAACGTCGAAACCTTCCCCGACGCCGACCGCGACCCGATCTTCGCCAACATGTACACCGAACGCGCGGTGCTGAAGGACGGCCACCTGCATCTGAACGACAAACCCGGCTTCGGGTTTACCGTCGACTGGGACTTCGTCCGAAAATACGCCGGATAAACCCTGCTTGACGCGCCCACCGCCCCGCCGTCATCTGTCCGACCGAAACAACCCGACGGACCAGGAGCCAGCTCGCACGCGATGACCAGGGGCCCAAGCCACGATTTTTCCCTGTTCACCCTGCTGCGGCGCGCCTTTGGCGGCACCTGGCGGGAACAATGGCGCTCACCCGAGCCGCAATCGGCCTATGACGTCGTCATCGTCGGCGCCGGCGGCCACGGCCTGGCCACCGCCTATTACCTCGCCGCCGAACACGGCATCCGCAACATCGCCGTCCTGGACAAGGGATGGTTGGGCGGCGGCAACACCGGGCGCAACACCACGATCATCCGTTCCAACTACCTCTGGGACGAGAGCGCGGCGATCTACGAGCATTCGGTGAAGCTCTGGGAAAACCTGTCCCAGGTGCTGAACTACAACGTCATGTACAGCCCGCGCGGCGTCATGATGCTCGCCCACAACATCCACGACATCCAGGTTTTCAAGCGCCACGTCCACGCGAATCGCGTCCAGGGCATCGACAACGAATGGCTCACCCCCGAGCAGGCCAAGGAATTCTGCCCGCCGCTGAATATCGAGCCAGGCATGCGCTACCCGGTCCTCGGCGCCGCCCTGCAACGGCGCGGCGGCACGGCCCGCCATGACGCCGTCGCCTGGGGCTACGCCCGCGCGGCCTCCGCCCTCGGCGTCGACATCATCCAGAACTGCGAGGTCACCGGCATCACCCGCGATCCCTCCGGCGCGGTCACCGGCGTCGACACGACCCGAGGCTTCATCGGCGCGAACCGCGTGGGCGTGGTCGCCGCCGGTCATACGAGCGTCCTGATGGCCATGGCCGGCGTGCGGATGCCGCTGGAATCCTACCCGCTCCAGGCGCTGGTGAGCGAACCGATCAAGCCCGTCATGCCCTGCGTCGTCATGTCGAACACCATCCACGCCTATATCTCCCAGTCCGACAAGGGAGAGCTGGTGATCGGCGCCGGGACGGATGTCTATACGTCCTACAGCCAGGCCGGCGGCCTGCACATCGCCACCCACACACTCGACGCGATCTGTGAGCTGTTCCCGACCTTCCGCCGTTTGCGGATGCTGCGGAACTGGGGCGGGATCGTCGATTGCACCTCCGACCGCTCCCCCATCATCGGCAAAACCCCCGTCCCCGGGCTGTTCGTCAATTGCGGCTGGGGCACCGGCGGGTTCAAGGCCACGCCCGGATCAGGCCACGTCTTCGCCGCCACGATCGCCCACAACGAGCCCCACCCCATTGCCGCCCCATTCAGCCTGGAACGCTTCACCACCGGCCGCCTGATCGATGAAGCGGCCGCCGCCGCGGTGGCGCACTGATGCTGCTGATCCCCTGCCCCTGGTGCGGCCCCCGCCCGGAAAACGAATTCCGCCACGCCGGCCAGGCCCACATCGCCCGCCCGCTAGACCCCATGAGCCTGGACGACGAATCCTGGGCCGACTTCCTCTACATGCGCACCAACCCCAAAGGCCGCCACGCCGAACGCTGGCGCCACATCCACGGCTGCGGCCGCTTCTTCAACGCCGAACGCGACACCGTCACGGATCGCATCGCCCAGACATCGAAACCCGGAGGGTTGGGGCATGGGTGAGCATCTGGGGAGAGAAAGAGCGGGGCTCCGCCCCGGACCCCGCGAGGGGCTTTGCCCCCTCGACCCCCACCAAGGGCACAGCCCTTGGAACCATTTTGTTGGGGGGAAGGGAGGGGCCAACACGGACCTCTCACCGCCTCGGTCGGCCCCTCCCTTCCCCCCAACAGACCGGTTTCCAAAGGCCTCGGCCTTTGGTGGGGTCCAGGGGCAACGCCCCTGGTGGGGTGTGCCCACCCTTCCTCTCCCCAAACGAGCTCTCTCATGACCCAGCCCTTCCGAGTGCCGAACGTGGGGCGTGTGGACCGTGGCGGGGTGGTCGGGTTCACGTTTGATGGGCGGGTGTTGTCTGGGTATGCGGGCGACAGTCTGGCCTCGGCGTTGCTGGCCAATGATGTTCATCTCGTGGGGCGGTCGTTCAAGTATCATCGGCCGCGGGGGATTCTCTCGGCGGGGTCGGAGGAGCCGAACGCCCTGGTGACCGTGGATCGCGGCGGTGGGCGGGTGACGCCGAACCTGCGGGCGACCCAGGTGGAGTTGTATGAGGGTCTGGTGGTTCGCAGCCAGAACCGGTTTCCGTCCTTGCGGCTGGATCTCGGGTCGGTGGCGGGGCTGGCGGGGCCGTTGTTGTCGGCGGGGTTCTACTACAAGACCTTCATGTGGCCGCCGGCCCTCTGGAAGAAGCTGTATGAGCCGGCGATCCGTGCCGCCGCGGGCCTCGGGCGGGCGCCGAGGCAGGCGGACCCGGACCGGTATGTGCATCGTTACGCTCATTGCGACGTGCTGGTCATTGGCGCCGGGCCGGCGGGGTTGTCCGCGGCTTTGGGCGCGGCTTCCTCGGGCGCGCGGGTGATCCTGTGCGACGAGCAGGCGGAACTCGGCGGGTCCTTGCTGTCGGAGCATAAGGCGACGATCGACGGCTGGTCGGCCTCGGCCTGGCTGGCCGAGGTTGTGAGGTCATTGTCCGGTGTCGCGACGGTGCTGCCCCGGACCACGGCGTTCGGCTGGTATCCCGACAACATGATCGGCTTGGTGGAGCGGGTGACGGACCATCTGGCCGATCCCGACCCGAACCTCCCGCGGGAGCGTCTGTGGCAGGTCCGGGCGGATCGGGTGGTGCTGGCCACGGGGGCGATCGAGCGGCCCTTGGTGTTTCCGCGCAACGACCGGCCGGGGATCATGCTGGCCGGGGCGGCGCGGAGCTATCTGCATCGCTATGGCGTCAAGGTCGGCGCCCGCGCGGTTGTGGCGACGAACGACGACAGCGCCTATCTGGCCGCCTTGGACCTGCATGAGGCCGGGACCGTGATCGCCGGGATCGTCGACCAGAGACCGCGCGCGGCGGGGCCGTTGGTTGAGGCCGCGCGGGCCGCCGGCATACCCGTACACGCGGGGGCGAATGTGACCTCCACCTCCGGCCGGCTGCGGGTGAGTGCCGCGCGGGTGGCAAACGGGCCATCTTCCATTCGCTGCGACACGGTGCTCATGAGCGGGGGTTGGACCCCCTCGGTCCATCTGTTCTCCCAGTCCCGCGGGCGGCTGCGCTACGACCCGAGCACGGGGACGTTCCTGCCGGGGGAAACCGGGGCGCGCGCCGTCTCGGTCGGTGCCTGCGCGGGGGATTTCGACCTGGCCGTCTGCCTGGCGCGGGGGCATGAGGCTGGCAGCGGCGCGCCCCACCGCTTTGCGGTGCGGGGCCTGCCCGAGGTCGCGCCCTCCATCCCGCCGCGCGCCGCCGCGTCGCATGGCAGGGCCTTCGTCGATTTCCAGAACGACGTGACCACCAAGGATCTGCGCGTCGCGACGCAGGAGGGGTTCCGCTCGATCGAGCACGTCAAGCGCTACACGACCACCGGCATGGCGACCGACCAGGGCAAGACGTCCAACCTGAATGCTTTGGCGACGGTGGCGGAGCTGGTGGGCGGGGCACCGCCGGATATCGGCCTGACCACCTATCGCCCGCCCTTCACGCCGGTCACCTTCGGCGCGCTGGCCGGGTCGTCCCGCGGCGCCCTGTTCGATCCGATCCGCAAGACGCCGCTGCATGACTGGGCCGAGGCCCAGGGCGCGGTGTTCGAGGATGTGGGCACCTGGAAGCGCGCCCATTACTTCCCCCGCGCGGGGGAAGCCATGCACGCCGCCGTGGCGCGGGAGTGCCTCGCCGTCCGGTCCGGCGTCGGCATTTTCGACGCCAGCACCCTGGGCAAGATCGAGGTCGTGGGGCCGGACTCGGCGGCCTTCCTCGATCGGATGTATCCCGGCGCGATGGCGTCGCTGGCCGTAGGCCGCTGCAAATACGCGCTGCTGCTGGGGGAGGATGGTTTCATCCGCGACGACGGCGTGATCGCCCGCATCGCACCCGATCGCTTCCACGTCACGACCACGACCGGCGGTGCCGCCGGCGTGCTGCATCTGATGGAGGATTACCGCCAGACCGAGTGGCCGGACCTGCGGGTCTGGCTAACCTCCACCACCGAGCAATATGCCGTGATCGCCCTGCAAGGCCCGCGTGCCGCGGAGATCCTCGCCCCCTTCGTGGAGGACGCCGACCTGTCCGCCATGCCGCATATGTCGGTGCTGTCCTGCAAGGTCGCAGGCGTGCCGGTGCGGTTGTTCCGCGTCAGCTTCACCGGGGAGATTGGCTTCGAGATCAACGTCCCCGCCGGCCAGGCGCGGTTCGTCTGGGACCAGATCATCGCCGCCGATCCGGCCATCACGCCCTATGGCACCGAAACGATGCACGTCCTGCGCGCCGAGGTCGGCTTCGTAATTGTGGGCCAGGAGACGGACGGGACGGTGATCCCGGACGACCTCGGCTTGTCCTGGGCGGTATCGAAGAAGAAACGCGATTTCGTCGGCAAACGATCCCTGATCCGCCCGGACATGCTGCGTCCGGATAGGAAGCAGTTGGTCGGACTGCTGACGCGTGATCCGAAGGTGCTGTTGGAAGAAGGCGCGCAGGTCCTGGCCTCCGCCGGGTCGCAGCCCAGCCTGGGGCATGTGACGTCGGCTTATGAGAGCGCGACGCTGGGCCGCTCGATTGCCTTGGCGTTGGTTGCGGGTGGGCGGGCGCGGATTGGTCAGATGATGGTCGTGCCGTTGGGGGAGCGGACGATCGAGGTCGAGGTGACCGCGCCGAAATTCCTGGATGGTGGGTTGGTGACAGCACCGGGGGGCATGGCGCCGGGAGGTAGTGTGACCATGCCTGAGGGGCTGCGCACGGCGGCTGAGGGGATGGCGACAACGCCCGAGGGGTCACGCACGGCAACGCCTCCCCTCCCCTTGAGGGCTTGGGCCGCAGAGCGGACCGAGGTCGGAGGGCGGGGGGGCAGCGGCACGGACGGTGCCACGACGGCCCCTCCCAGCACCGATGCCGCTGCTGCCCCTCCCAGCACCGATGCCGCTGCTACCCCTCCCCCCAGCCCCCTCCCTCAAGGGGAGGGGGGGACTCGAGTCCCACCGCCCGTGCCACCCGCCGCAACCCCCCTGCCCCGCGCCCTCACCGGCGACTCCCCCACCTCCGCCCTCGTGCGGATCACCGCGCTCGCCCCCACCACCCGCCTCTCCATCCACGCCAGCCCGCAGGCCGCGACCGCCATCGGTCTCGCCGCCGGAGTCCTGCTCGGCTCCGCGCCCAACCGCACGGTCGTCTCCCGCGACAAGGCCGCCCTCGGCCTGGGGCCGGAGGAATGGCTCGTCCTCGCCTCCGAATCCGATCGCACCCTGGTCGCAACCGCCACGGCCGCCGCCGGAGACCATCCAGCCAGCGTCGTCGACGTCTCCCACCGCCATGCCTCGATCGAAATCACCGGCCCCCGCGCCGCCTGGTGCCTGAACGCATTCTGCGCGCTCGACCTGCATCCCTCCGCCTTCCCGATCGGCATGTGCACCCGGACCCTGCTGGGCAAGGCCGAGATCGTACTCTGGCGCCTCGGCAGCGAAACCTTCCACATCGAGGTCGCGCGGTCCTTCGCGCATTACGTGTGGCTTTGCCTGGAAGACGCGCGCCGGGAATTTATCGATCTCCCGCCGACGTGCTAACAGCGTCCTCACAGTAAGGAGGGAACAATGGACTTCAAGGGCAAGGTCGCGCTGATCACCGGCGCGGGGAATGGCATCGGACGAGCCTCGGCGATCGGCTTCGCCAGCCGCGGCGCCAAGGTCGTGGTCGTCGACCGGGATGAGGCCGCGGGCAACGCCACCGCCGGCATCCTGCGCCAGCAGGGCGGCGACGCGCTGTTCGTCGCCGCCGACGTGACCAAGTCGGCCGAGGTGCAGAACTACGTGAAACTCGCCCTCGAAGCCTATGGTTCGATCGACTGCTTCTACAACAATGCCGGCATCGAGGGGGCCATCGCCATGACCTCCGAGTATGACGAGGAGATGTTCGACCGCGTGATGGCGGTGAACGTGAAGGGCGTGTTCCTCGGCCTGCGCCACGTGCT